>NZ_JAKNRV010000117.1:0-14257 GCF_023072625.1 Pseudomonas emilianonis | reverse complement strand
CAACACGTCGCCGAGCCCTGCGGTCGCCATGGCCGGATGGCCTTGGTCGCAGCGCGCAACGCGGCCGTCCGGGCTGGCAATCAAACTGCCCGCCCCCTTGAGAATAGCCACTGCGTTGAATTTCTGGCTCAACGCGCGCGCCACCTTAAGACGATTCGCCTGAACCTCTGCTGTCGACATCCCCATCAAACGCGCGGCTTCGCCTGGATGCGGGGTGATCACGCAGTTGGCGGGAAGGCTTACGCTGCCGGTCGCCAGTTGATTCAAGGCATC
Source organism: Pseudomonas emilianonis (assembly GCF_023072625.1). Taxonomy (NCBI): domain Bacteria; kingdom Pseudomonadati; phylum Pseudomonadota; class Gammaproteobacteria; order Pseudomonadales; family Pseudomonadaceae; genus Pseudomonas; species Pseudomonas emilianonis. The sequence goes on along the minus strand of NZ_JAKNRV010000117.1, from coordinate 13,984 downwards.
GGCGTCCCAGACTTGCGGCTGTTTGGCATTGGCGGCGACGGACAGCAGGCTCTTGCCCCAGGCGGCATCGCCCAGGCCCGGGCCGATGACGATAACCGAGATCTTTTCCAGCAACCCCATCAATTGGTTGGCCGAACTCACGCCGACGGTCATGACTTCCGGCAAGCGCGCCAATGCGGCGGGCACGTGCTCAAGGCGGGTCGCCAGGGACACCATGCCCGCGCCGCTGCGCAGCGCACTTTCGGCACTGAGCAACGCAGCGCCGCCAAAGCCTCTGTCACCACCGATGACCAGCAGATGACCGAACTGGCCTTTATGGGCGTCCGGGGAACGCGCAGCCAGTTGCGGCAAATCGCCGGGCAACAGGGGCTGAACGTCGGTTATTGCGTGTTTTGTCTGCGGCATGCGTCTTCAAGCTCCGATGTCTGGCAGAATTATACCTATCTAACCTGTGGTTTCCCGTGTCTCATGCCTGCTATTACCTCCGATCTGCCCGCGCTCGCCCAATCGATCAAAGACTGGGGCCGCGAGCTGGGCTTTCAACAAGTCGGCATCAGCGGCCTGGACCTGGCCGAGCATGAACAGCACCTGCAACGCTGGCTCGACGCGGGCTACCACGGCGAGATGGAGTACATGGGCGCCCACGGCAGCAAACGCTCGCACCCCGAGGAGTTAGTGCCGGGCACCTTGCGCGTGGTCTCGCTGCGCATGGACTACCTGCCCGGCGATACGCACATGGCGCAACTGCTGGCCCAACCGGAAAAAGCCTACATCTCCCGTTACGCACTTGGCCGCGACTACCACAAGCTGATCCGCAAGCGCGTGCAGCAACTGGCCGAACGCATCCAGGCGCAAATCGGCCCCTTCGGCTTTCGCGCCTTTGTCGACAGCGCACCGGTGCTCGAAAAAGCCATCGCCGAGAAAGCCGGGCTGGGCTGGATCGGCAAAAACACCCTGGTCCTCAATCGCAAGGCCGGCAGCTACTTCTTCCTGAGCGAGCTGTTTGTCGACTTGCCGCTGCCGGTCGATCCGCCTCACGCTACCGAACATTGCGGCCGCTGTACCGCCTGCCTGGATATTTGCCCGACCAACGCGTTCGTCGGGCCCTACGTGCTGGACGCGCGGCGCTGCATTTCCTACCTGACCATCGAACTCAAGAGCGCGATCCCTGAAGACTTGCGCCCACTGATCGGCAACCGGGTTTTCGGTTGCGATGACTGTCAGATCGTTTGCCCGTGGAATCGTTTCGCCCGTTCCACCGCCGAAAGCGATTTCAAGCCACGGCACAACCTGGATAACGCGCAACTGGCCGAACTGTTTATGTGGGACGAGGATAAATTCCTCAGCAGCACCGAAGGCTCGCCCCTACGCCGCGCCGGCTACGAGCGCTGGCTGCGCAACCTGGCGGTGGGCCTGGGCAATGCGCCGTCGAGCATTCCGGTGCTGGAAGCCTTGAAGGCGCGCCGGGACTACCCCTCGGAGCTGGTGCGCGAACACGTGGAATGGGCGCTGAAGCAGCACGCCGAGCGTCAATGAACGTCGTCGTTGTAGATGAACTTGGGCATTTCCCAGTGAAAACGGATCGCCAGCAGGCGCAGGAGAAAGCCGCTGAACAGGGTGAGCATAATCGCCTGCTCGCCCGGCAGTTGCAGATAGAGACACAGCAAGTAGAACCAGGCGGCGAGGAATGACACGCTGGCGTACAGCTCACGGCGAAAGATCAGCGGGATGTCGTTGCAGAAAATATCCCGCAGGATGCCGCCAAACACCCCGGTGATCACACCGCTGACCGACGCCACCAGCATACCGTGGCCCATTTCCAGGGCGGTCATGCAGCCGATCAGGGTAAAGGCGACCAACCCCACGGCATCCAGCGCCAGAAACAGCGAGCGCAGGCGGCGCATGAGCGGTGCGATAAAGATCGTCACCAGCGCGGCGACGGACGTCAGCACCAGGTATTCCGGGTGCTTGACCCAAGTCAGCGGGTAATGCCCGAGCAGCACATCGCGCACCGAACCGCCGCCCAACGCCGTTACGCAGGCGATCAGCACCACGCCAAACCAGTCCATGCCGCGCCGACCGGCAGACAAGGCACCGGTCATGGCTTCGGCAGTGATGGCGATGAGGTAGAGCATCAGCAGCATGATGGCGATCCTTTCAATGTGGCGAGGGAGCTTGCTCCCGTTGGGCTGCGCAGCAGCCCCAGGTATCGGAGAATGGCGTGTGACAGGTAGATCCAGATGGCTGAACCGAGCGTGCTGCGCACTCTAGCGGGAGCAAGCCCCCTCGCCACAGAGAGCCGGCATCAAGCCTTGATGAAGTGCTTGCGGTAGTGCTGCAACTCGGCGATCGACTCACGAATATCATCCAGCGCCAAGTGAGCGCTGCCTTTATGGAAGCTGTCTTTGACTTCCGGCGCCCAGCGCGCAGCGAGCTCCTTGAGCGTCGACACATCCAGGTTGCGGTAGTGGAAGTAGCTTTCCAGTGCCTTCATGTGGGTATAAAGAAAGCGGCGGTCCTGGCAGATGCTGTTACCGCAGATCGGCGACTTGCCCTTGGGCACCCACTTTTCCAGAAAGGCGATGGTTTCGGCTTCGGCTTCGGCCATGCTGATGCGGCTGTCTCGCACGCGCTGGGTCAGGCCGGAGTTGCCGTGGGTGCGGGTGTTCCATTCGTCCATGATGGCGAGAACGGCGTCGCTGTGGTGGATGGCGATCACCGGACCTTCGGCCAAGGTGTTGAGGTTGCTGTCGGTGACAATGGTCGCCATCTCGATGATGACGTCGGTGTCGGGGTTCAGACCGGTCATTTCCAGATCGATCCAAATAAGATTTTGTGGGTTTAGCATGGCTTGATTCTCTTGGTACCTTGGCGTAGCCGCACAGTTTAGCAGGCGGGGCCGTGCTAGACTCGCGACCGTTTTACCTAACCTTTGCATTATCGACACGGAACACCAATGGCCAAACGCCAGCTCAACCGTCGCCAAAACTGGCGCATCGAAAAGATTCAGGGCGAACGCGCCGCACGCGCCGCCAAACGTGAATCCTCCGCCGTGGAAGCGCTCGAGGGCGGCGACCTGGGCCCCGAACAAACGGGCCTGGTGATCGCGCACTTTGGTGTGCAGGTCGAAGTCGAGGCGCTCGAAGGCGAACTCGCCGGCCAGGTCTTCCGCTGCCACCTGCGCGCCAACCTGCCGGCGCTGGTGACCGGCGACCGAGTGGTATGGCGTGCCGGTAACCAAGGCATCGGGGTGATCGTTGCCCAACTGCCCCGCACCACCGAACTGCGCCGCCCCGACAGCCGCGGCCAGTTGAAGCCGGTGGCGGCCAACGTCGACATGATCGTCATCGTCTTCGCGCCCCTGCCCGAGCCCCATGCCAACCTGATCGACCGTTATCTGGTCGCCGCCGAGCATGCGGGCATTCGTCCGCTGTTGTTGCTGAACAAATTCGACCTGATCGACGAACAGAACGCCCCGGCGCTCAACGCGTTGCTGGCGGTCTACCGCACCCTGGGCTACCCGGTGCTGGAAGTGTCGGCCCATCACGGCAATGGCATGGAACAACTGCAACAACAGTTGGACGGGCGCATCAGCGTGTTCGTCGGCCAGTCTGGCGTGGGCAAGTCATCGCTGGTCAACAGCCTGCTGCCGGAAGTCGACACCCGTGTCGGCCCGCTGTCGGAGCTATCCGGCCAGGGCACCCACACCACCACCACCGCGCGGTTGTTCCACTTCCCCGGCGGCGGTGAGCTGATCGACTCCCCGGGTATTCGTGAATTCGGCCTCGGTCATGTCAGCCGCAGCGACGTGGAAGCCGGTTTCATCGAGTTCAACGACCTGATCGGCACCTGCCGCTTCCGCGACTGCAAACACGACCGCGAACCCGGTTGTGCCCTGCTCAAGGCGCTGGAAGATGGCCGCGTGCAGCAACAACGGATGAACAGCTATCGGTCGATTATTGCGAGTTTGCCTGAGAGCAGTTACTAAACAGCGCATACAACAAGGCCGCGTTTATCGCGGCCTTGTTGTATGCAGCTTACGAGCCCTTGACAGGCGCCGTCGGGTCTTTCGCGCCGCCATCATCAAACAGGTTCAGCTTCTGCCGTAGCTCATGCGCCGGCAATGGCTCCTGCCCCGGCGGGATCGCGTTCGGGTCGACCGGTGCTCCCCCCTGCGCGCCCGCATCTGGGGTCGGAGGCGGTGGCGGCTGATCACCTTCAATCGCGCGCTGAGCCTTTTTGGTCAGCACAACAATATCGATCCGGCGGTTGATCGGGTTGAACGGCTCCTTGGCATCAAACAGCTGCGACGAAGCAAAACCCACCACCCGCGCCACTTGCGAGTCCGGGTAGCTGCCGGCCACCAACGCACGCCGGGCGGCGTTGGCGCGGTTGGCCGAGAGCTCCCAGTTGCCAAAGTCGCCTTGCCCCGCATACGGCTTGGCATCGGTATGGCCGCTGACGCTGATCTTGTTCGGCACGGCCTTGATCGTGTCGGCCATGGCCAGCAGGATGTCTTCAAAGTACGGTTTCAATCGCGCACTGCCGGAGTCGAACATCGGCCGGTTGGCGGCGTCGGTGATCTGGATGCGTAAACCGTCCGGGGTGATTTCGAACGAAATCTGATCCTTGAATTTCAGCAGCTGCGGGTTTTCGTCAACCTTGGTCTGCAACTCCTTCAGCAATAATTCGAGGCGCTCCTGCTCGACCTGTTCGGCCAGACTTTCAACGGTTTTACGCTCGATCGGAATGTTTTCCTGCGGTGCCTCAGTCTTGACCTCAGGGTTGATGGTGCGCTCCGGCGCCAACTGCGGCGAACCGCCCAGGTCGATCACGAAGGGCGTGCCGCTTTCCGAGAAACCAATCGGGTCTTTGAAGTAACCGGCGATGGCGATCTTTTGCTCGGGGGTCGCGGTGGACATCAGCCACAGCACCAGGAAGAACGCCATCATCGCCGTTGCAAAGTCGGCGAAGGCGATTTTCCAGGCGCCGCCATGGTGCCCCGCAGCGAAGCGCTTGACGCGCTTGATGATTATCGGCTGGTTGTTTTCCATGGCTTAGCGACCGCGAACCGCTTGTTCCAGCTCGGCAAAACTCGGGCGATGTTTCGGGTACAGCACCTTGCGACCGAATTCCACCGCCAGTGAAGGCGGCATGCCGGAGGCCGAAGCCACCAGGCTGGCCTTGATCGCTTCGTACAGATTGATTTCTTCCTTGGCATCGTGGGCCAGGGAGGTCGCTAGCGGGCCGAAGAAGCCGTAGGCCGCGAGAATACCGAAGAACGTACCGACCAGCGCCGCACCCACGTGCATGCCGATGGCCGCCTGGTCACCCTCGCCCAGGGAGGCCATGGTCACCACGATACCGAGTACCGCCGCAACGATACCGAAGCCGGGCATGCCGTCGGCAACGCCGGTGACCGCGTGGGACGGGTGTTCCAGCTCTTCTTTGAGGCTGAACAATTCCATGTCGAACAGGCCTTCCAGCTCGTGGGGGGCCATGTTGCCGGAGGACATGATGCGCAAGTAGTCGCAGATGTAGGCGGTCATGCGCTCGTCTTTGAGCACTGCCGGGTACTTGGCGAAAATCGGGCTCGCCGCAGCGTCCTCGATGTCCGCTTCGATAGCCATCATGCCTTCACGGCGACTCTTGTTGAGTATCTCGTAAACCAGCCCCAGCACTTCCATGTAGAAGGTGTGGGAGAAGCGCGAGCCGAACATGCCCAGCGACTTCTTGATCACGTGCATGGTCATGTAGCCGGGGTTGGCCTGCAGGAATGCGCCGAATGCCGCGCCGCCAATAATCATCACTTCGAAGGGCTGGATCAACGCAGCAATCTTACCGTGAGATAGGACATAGCCACCGAGCACGCTTGCAAGGACGACGATGATGCCGATTATTTTAGCCATAGGGAATTTGTACTTGCGCCGTCGGGTTCATGGACATATTTGGAGGAACTGGAAAACTCTTGTTCTACTTATCGGCAAAACTGCGCCAGACTATAGACCGTCAAGGCGAAAAGCCAGTTCGGCCCGTTTAGGGCGTGTTGAAGTAAGTGATGATCGCGCCCCCAATCATGGCCAATGAAAAGACAGACCCATCTGTAAGACCCCTCTCTCTCGCGGCTTGGATCAAGTGCCTGGACGACGTTCGGCTGCCGGTTCCCCAGGCCAGCCACGACCGCGTGTGCAAAGCCATCCGCGATAGCCGCAGTTCTTTGCGAGATATTGCCGAGCTGATGCAGGGCAGCCCGTCGCTGGTACTCAGCGTGATGCGCGAGGCCAACAGCCACACCCATGGCAGCATGGCGGAACCGGCAGAAAACCTTGAAGTGGCACTTAACCGTCTCGGCCTCAAACGCGCCGAGGACCTGCTGGCCCGCCTACCGTCAGTGCCGATGAATGAAATCCCCGTCGCCTTTCGCCAGCTGGTGCTGGTCAGCCGGCACGCGTCGCAGCAAGCCAGCGGTTTGTTCGCCAGCCGCCTGGCGCGGCTGTGGCAGGACATCCACTGGGGCAGCCTGCTGTTTCTGGCGCCGTTGTGGCCGATGGCGGTGGCCTACCCCAAGCTCCTGGAAGAATGGGAGCTGCGGGTGATCCACAAAGGTCAATCGGCGCGCCGGGTCGAACAGGAATTGTTCGGCGTGCGCCTGCTGGACCTGTGCCTCGGTTTGACCGAAGCCTGGCACCTGCCGATCTGGGTATCCCAGGGCTATCACCTGTTGCTGACCGAGCAACGCTTGCTGGTCAAGGCATTGCGCATCGCCCGGGAAGACGACCCACTGCGCCAGCAACAACTGCTGGATGCCGAGCCCAATTTGCGACGCTGGCTGAACCAGCCGGCCAATACGGTGTTGCTGGCCAACGGCCTGGCGATGTCGGCCCAGGAATCCTGGACCTGCCCACACACCGAACGCTGGCAATACCTCACCGCGCTGTACCTGCAACAGCCGTTGAGCGAGGTGCAGCAACAGGTTCACCAGCAAGCGGTGATCAACGCTCGCGCAACCTTGATGCCCGACCTCTGGCACCCGGCGCTGTCGCTGATCTGGCCGTGGCACGTACAGAAAATCCATCGCGGCCTGCTGCCCGCACCGCCGCCGACGGCCGAGTCCCTGGCCGTTTGGCGCAAGCGTTGCACCGAACTGCTGGTGGAGCCGAGCCGCTTCGCCAACGCCATGCACCTGACCACCTGCGCCAAGGAAGCGCTGGAGGCCAGCGGCATGCAGCGCGTCTTGCTGTTCATGGCGGATCGCGCCCTGAGCACCTTGCGCGTCCACCAGGCCGCCGGCCTGCCGAAGGACGCCACGAACTTGAGCCTGGACGTGGTCAACAGCACGCTACTGCAACGCATGCTCGAAAAACCTGCCCAAGTGCGCTTCACGCCCGACAACCACGCGCAATTCGCCGCATTGTTGCCGCCGATCCTGCGTCGCCTGTTCAACGGCGAACACCTGCTGTTGCGCTCACTGAGCTGCAATGGTCGGGTGGTCATGGTGATGATCGCCGACCAGGGTGGTGGGCCGCTCTCGGAAACCACCGTGCAGGCCTTCGGTAAAACCGCTCAATGCATCGAAAAAGCCCTGCACAGCTTTACCAACCGCACCGGTTGATGCTTGCGCTACAATCGCCGTCTTTTATCGCCAACATTTGTGCCCAGGAGACCTCACATGCCTGACTTCTCTGGCTTGCCGCTGGTGATCGAATCCAGCGACCTGCTTGGCCGCCTCGATGCGGACCAGCTGATTCTGGTGGACCTCACCAGCGCCGCCCGCTACGCCGAAGGGCATATCCCCGGCGCGCATTTCGTTGACCCCAAGCGCACCCAACTTGGCCAGGCGCCAGCCCCCGGCCTGCTGCCGAACAAGGCTGACCTGGAGAAACTGTTCGGCGAACTGGGCCACACCCCGGACGCGACCTACGTGGTCTATGACGACGAAGGCGGTGGCTGGGCCGGACGTTTTATCTGGCTGCTCGACGTGATCGGCCACACAAAATACCACTACCTCGACGGCGGCCTGCTGGCGTGGCTGGCAGACAAGCACCCGCTGTCTACCGAAGTGCCGGCCCCGGCTGGCGGGCCTGTCAGCCTCACCCTGCATGACGGCCCCACCGCGACCCGCGAATACTTGCAAAGCCGTCTCGGCGCTGCCGACCTGGGCATCTGGGACGCACGCGGCCCGCTGGAATATTCCGGCGAAAAAGTCCTGGCAGCCAAGGGCGGTCACATCCCCGGCGCCGTGAACTTCGAATGGACCGCAGGCATGGACAAGGCGCGCAACCTGCGCATCCGCCGCGACATGCCGCAGATCCTCGAAAACCTCGGGCTGACCCGCGACAAAGAAATCATCACCCACTGCCAGACTCACCACCGCTCTGGCTTCACCTACCTGGTGGCCAAGGCGCTCGGTTATCCGCGAGTCAAAGGTTATGCCGGTTCCTGGGGCGAATGGGGCAACCACCCCGACACCCCCGTCGAGATCTAAGGTTTAAGGACAGTTAATGAAAAAGCAGTTGTTCATCCTCAGCCAGTACTTGCTGCCGCACCACCTGCTGTCGCGCCTGGCCGGCTGCATTGCCGAGTGCCGCGTGCGCTGGTTCAAGAACGCCTTCACCACTTGGTTCGCCAAGCGCTATCAGGTGGACATGTCCCAGGCCCTGGTTGAAGACGTGACTGCCTACGAGCACTTCAACGCATTCTTCACCCGCGCTCTGAAAGACGGCGCGCGCCCACTGGATCAAACCCCGGGCGCCGTCCTGAGCCCCGCCGATGGCGCCGTCAGCCAGCTCGGTCCGATCGAACATGGTCGCGTGTTCCAGGCCAAGGGCCACAGCTTCAGCGTGCTGGAATTGCTGGGCGGCGATGCGGCCGTGGCTGCGCCGTTCATGGGCGGCGATTTCGCCACCATCTACCTGTCGCCGAAGGACTACCACCGGGTGCATATGCCACTGGCGGGCACCTTGCGTGAGATGGTCTACGTGCCAGGGCGGATTTTCTCGGTCAACCAGACCACCGCCGAGAACGTGCCGGAGCTGTTTGCGCGTAACGAGCGTGTTGTCTGCCTGTTCGACACCGAACGCGGCCCGATGGCCGTGGTATTGGTCGGTGCGATGATTGTGGCGTCGATTGAGACCGTATGGGCCGGCCTGGTCACGCCGCCCAAGCGCGAGCTGAAAACCTTCCGCTACGACGAAGCCGCGCGTGCGCCGATCCACCTGGAGAAAGGTGCGGAGCTGGGCCGCTTTAAGCTGGGTTCGACTGCGATCGTGCTGTTCGGGCCAGATCAGGTGAAGTGGGCAGAAGCACTGGTGGCGGGTTCGCCCGTGCAGATGGGCCAGGGTATCGCATTGCCGAAAGCCTGATCCGAAACCTGCAAAAGTTTAATGTGGGAGGGGGCTTGCCCCCGATGGCAGAGTATCAGTCAACACATGAGTGACTGAACCACCGCTATCGGGGGCAAGCCCCCTCCCACATTTTTGACCACATTTTGTCAGTTACAACTGACCGTCGCGGTCACGAAAGCCCAGCAAATACAACACTCCGTCCAACCCAAGGGTCGAAATCGCCTGCTTGGCCGATTGCTTGACCAGCGGCTTGGCGCGAAACGCCACACCCAACCCGGCAATCGCCAGCATCGGCAAGTCATTCGCACCGTCGCCGACCGCAATGGTCTGCTCCAGACGCAAACCTTCCTTGTGCGCCAATTCCCGCAGCAAGTCGGCCTTGCGCTGAGCGTCGACGATCGGCTCCACGGCCACACCGGTCACCTTGCCATCCACCACTTCCAGCTCGTTGGCGAACACATAGTCGATACCCAGCTTGGCCTGCAATTGCTTGGCGAAGTAGGTGAAGCCGCCGGACAGGATCGCGGTCTTGTAGCCCAGGCGCTTGAGTTCGGCGAACAGCGTTTCGGCGCCTTCGGTCAGGCGCAGGGAAGCACCGATCGAGTCCAGCACGCTGACATCCAGGCCTTTGAGCAGCGCCAGGCGTTCCTTGAAGCTGGCGCGAAAGTCCAGCTCGCCGGCCATGGCGCGCTCGGTGATCGCGGAGACTTGCTCACCAACACCGGCGGCCTTGGCCAACTCGTCGATGACTTCGGCTTCGATCAACGTGGAGTCCATATCGAACACCGCCAGTCGGCGGTTGCGGCGAAACAGCGAGTCTTCCTGGAAGGCGATATCGACATTCAGCTCCTGGGCCACGCTCAGGAAGTCGGCACGCAAGGCTTGGGGGTCGGCCGGCTCGCCGCGCACGGAGAATTCGATGCAACCCTTGCCCTGGTCAGCCGGCGTGTCCAATGGCATGCGGCCCGACAGACGGTCGATATGGTCGATATTCAAACCGTATTGCGCGGTGATCGAGCTGACGCGCTGCAACTGCTCGGCCGTCACTTTGCGGGTCAACAAGGTCACGATATGGCGCTTTTTTCCCTGACCGGACACCCACTGCCGGTAATCCTCTTCGGACACCGGGGTAAAGCGCACCTGCTGATCCAGCTTGTACGCGGTAAACAGGATGTCCTTGAGGACGGACGACGCCTGCTCGGTGCTGGGAATTTCCACCAGAATCCCGAACGACAGGGTGTCGTGGATAACCGCCTGGCCGATATCGAGAATGTTCACACCACCCTGGGCCAAAACACCGGTAATGGCGGCGGTGAGACCTGGCCGGTCTTCCCCCGTGATGTTAATCAGGACAATTTCGCGCAAAGCGCACCCCCAGGCTGGAAAAAAACCGCATTCTACCCACTTTCAGTGACCACCGGGCACAGCCAACGCTTTGCCGGTCTTGGGCCTGTCGCTATACTGCGCGTCAATTTCACGGACTAAAGAGCCGAGCTCAAGTGAACCGGCCCACGCCAGTAAAAACCGATAACTTCTTCCTGCTGATCTTCCGGGCACTGCGCCACCGCCGTGTACCGATCGCATTACGCATCGCCAGCCATAACGTGATCCTGGTCGCTCTGGCACTGGTGATCTACGCCTGCGTGATGGGTTTGCAGTTCAAACAGGCCATGCACGAGCAAGCCGATGCCCTGGGCGAGAGCTTGACCACCCAGACCGCCACCTCGGCGACCGAACTGTTGGTGTCCAACGACATCCTCAGCCTCAACGTGCTGCTCAACAACCTGACCAAGAACCCGCTGGTGGCCCACGCCGCCATCTACAGCGTGGACAACCGGATCATGGCCGAAGCCGGGCAACGCCCGAAAAACGGCCTGTTGGGTGAAGCCGAAGGCCTGTACCAGAGCAATATCACGTTTCAGGATGTGAAAGCCGGCCAATTGCGCATCAGCCTGGACATGCAGCAGTTCCAGCAGCCGATGACCATCAGCCTGCAAAGCATGGGCATCCTCAGCGCGATCCTGCTAGCCCTGGCCCTGGCCTTGAGCCTGCGCCTGGGGCGGCATATCTCCACGCCGCTGATGCAACTGCGCATCTGGCTGCGGCATATCGACGAACACACCCCGGCCACCGATCGTCAGGACGAGATCGGCGACCTTGCGCGCCAGCTTCACGCCAGCTTCGCCCCGGAACCGGTAGCGCCCGAGGTTGAACCCGAGCCCGAGTTCGACGACAGCGATTACGACGACGAGCCCGCCTTTGAAGTGCGCAACCTGCGCGACCCGGGCTTTGACGAAAGCGCGCCGGTCGCTGGCTTGAAGCCGGCACCACGCCATGTGATCAGGGCCGAAGAAGACGAGCTGGACGACGAAGATCCGTTCGCCGACCTGCGCGACACCTCCGCCAGCAGCCCGGTCGTCGCGCCGAAGCCCGCACCGGTAAGGAACGCCGAGCCCCAGCACAGTGCCGTCCTGGCCGTGCAACTGGGTGCCCAGGACCAACTGCGCCGCCTGCCCCGCGCCCGCCTGACGGAACTACTGGAACGCTACCGCGACTGCCTCGACCAAGCCGCCTCGCTCTATCAGAGCGAACTGCACACCCTGAACGATGGCAGCACACTGATGCTGTTCCACAGCGAAGACAGCGGCGAAGACTACCTGACCAACGCCATCTGCTGCGGCGAGCTGCTCCGCGCCCTGGGCCATGAGTTGCAGATCGAAGTGGCCGACAGCGGCATCACGTTGCAGTTGCAACTGGGCCTGACCGTCGGCGACGACCTGTTCGGCATGAGCCAGATCGACCTGTTGCTGACCGAGATCGCCCAGGACGCCCTGGCCTTGTCCCAACACAGCCGCAACCTGTTGCTGGTGGAGCGCAAGATCAGTGAAGACACGCTGATCCGCCAACGCGCACGTATCCGCCCGATTGCCAGCCCTGAGGGCGCCAGTTGCGTAGAGCGCTTGATGGAGCCGTATCCATCGATGCTGGAGCGGCAGTTGGCGCGAATGCACGAGACCCGTGCCAAGCACTGACTGACATGTGGGAGGGGGCTTGCCCCCGATGACGGCGTGTCAGTCAAAACGGCTGCAACTGACACATCGCTATCGGGGGCAAGCCCCCTCCCACATTTGGACGCCACAAGCCTCAAGTAAATCGCACACAAACAAAAGGCCCGCTGAATCAGCGGGCCTTTTTTTGGAGCCATTCAGATCAGAACCTGAACACTTCCATATCCGTGCGAATCGGCGCAGCCATCGGAATTTTCGGCTTTTCCGGTGCAGCCGGCTTGGCCTGTACTGGCGCTTGCTTGCGCGGCGCCTCGGCGACCGGTGGCTGGTTGGCCAATGGTTTGAGGGCCACCGACAACTGCTGCGCCAGATGCTGCAACAGAACGCCCTGGGCCTGGACCTGGGACGCGGTGGTGCCAGCATGCTCTTCCTGCAGATGCACGATGCGGCTATCACGCACCTGGCCGCGGCGGTCGATCAAGCGCCATTGCGCATCGAGAATCGCCGGTTGCGAGGTACCGGAGTCGAGCCGAGTAATGGTCAACAACACCTGCACATCCGGAGAAAAACCGGTGGGCGCAGGCGCCAGGACCACACGCTGACTGTCCAACTGACCCGCCACCTGGCGCAACATCAGTTGGTTGATGTCGGACGACAAACTGCCCGCCCAACGACCATCGGTGGAACCTTGCAGGCTGCCGTCGTTCTGACGTTGCAGCAATGTTTCGCGTTGCAGGTAGTCAGCGACAACAACCGGGCCCAGCAAGACGGCCATGCCAGCGGCTTGAGCTGGCTGAGCCGGACTTCCGCTGTCCAGCTGGTACAGCGACACCGGCTGGTGTGTGCTGCAACCCGCCAGCCCGAGAAGGCCAGCGAGCATAAAAATAAAAGGAAGGCGTGGAGCAGTCATCATCCCATCCAGGCGGCTGCCACAAGGCAAACCACAATGTAATACTAAAAACAACCTAAACACGCTCGGCCACGCCGGCGCTGGAAAGGCCATATCATCCGTGAATATGCGCCATGACTCCAGCGCGAAAGCGTCGATCTACGCGTTAAATCGTAGATCAAGAGCTCTAATCCGCGCTAAACGGGCGTTTCCACCAGTAAAGCATCTACTCGCTGGAAGCCACGAGGCAGTTTATTGCCGCGCCGGCCGCGCTCGCCCTTGTAGTGTTCAAGGTCGTCAGGGCGCAGCGACAACGTGCGCTTGCCAGCCTGAAGCACCAGGGTAGAGCCTTCCGGGATCACCGCGATGTCCGTCACGTACTCTTCGCGACTGGCTACCCGCTCGCCGGGAATACCGATGATCTTGTTGCCTTTGCCTTTACCCAACTGCGGCAGGTCGCTGATCTTGAACACCAGCAAACGCCCTTCAGTGGTCACCGACGCCAGCCAATTGCCCTCGCGATCGTCCACCGGCCGCGGCAGGATCACCTTGGCGTTGTTCGGCAGGCTCAACAGCGCCTTGCCGGCCTTGTTCTTGGCCTGCAGGTCTTCGCCCTTGACCACGAAGCCGTAACCCGCATCGGAGGCGATCACATACAGTGAGTCATCGTCCGGCAGCAACACACATTCGAAACTCGCGCCCGGTGGCGGCGTCAGGCGCCCGGTCAGCGGCTCGCCCTGCCC
>NZ_JAKNRV010000116.1:0-14273 GCF_023072625.1 Pseudomonas emilianonis | reverse complement strand
GCTACAACGTACAAACAGCTGTCGACGACAAACACCATCTGATCGTTGCCCATGAGGTGACCAACGTCGGTAATGATCGTGGGCAACTGAGCAATATGGCGAACCAAGCGCGTGAAGAAATCGAGGCTGAATCGCTAACGGTGGTGGCCGACCGAGGCTATTACAAAGGTCTGGAAATCCTTGCTTGCGAGCAAGCCGGCATCACTACCTTCGTACCGAGACCCCTCACATCTGGCAGCAAAGCCGAAGGCCGATTTGGTAAGCAGGACTTCATCTATCTTGCGGCCTCGGACGAGTATCGATGCCCTGAGGGGCAGTTACTAACCAGGCGGCATTCGTCGATGGAAGACGGCATGTTATTGCATTGTTACTACTTCTCGGGCTGCCAGTCCTGCTCAATGCACAAGCAATGTACGACGGGCAAGGAGCGCCGAGTGAAGCGCTGGGAACATGAGGCTGTAGTCGACGCGATGCAGGTTCGGCTAGAACATGATCCGGCGATGATGAGGGTTCGTCGACAGACTGTTGAACATCCTTTTGGAACGCTCAAGTACTGGATGGGAAGTACCCACTTTCTGACCAAAACCCTGCCGAGGGTGAGCACTGAGATGAGTCTTCATGTGCTCGCCTACAACCTCAAACGAATGATGAGCATCTTCGGCATCGCAGGGCTGCTTGAGGCGATCAGAGCGTGAATCCAGCCGCTTGGCTCGCCAGTTAGAAGCCATTTGGGCCGCTGACGCGGCCCAAACGGCATTACGAACTTCTATGTCACTGACTAAGCTAATTCGCGCTTCCGTCCGCTGATTCCATAGGCAACCCTTGTGACTCTCAGTTTTCGAGGTATTTAGCGCGTTTTCACACAACCTGGGTCGGTTGCAGCCCTTCACGATGTTCAGATATCAGCCAATTGGGATCTTTGCTGGCGCGGGCTTACCCACAAGGAGGCTGCTTGAGCAACGCACATACTCTTAGAGGGGTGTCATCTGCGCTGTCAGGAACGAGCACTGAAATGCCTACGTAGCGCTCAAGGTGCAGGGTAAGCGTGTGTTCTTCCACCAACAGATCCCAGTAGCGCTGGTCTAGGCCATCGAGCTTCTCTTTCCAACGACCGCCCAGGCCTTGCTCAAGAACCCGGGCCACGTCCTCGAAAAGCTTCCAGTCGGCTTTTTCTGATACTTCAATCGTCACCATGTATCACCTCCGCACCAGCAGTCCCCGACTCTGGTGGCTCCTGCGAATGGCCGCAATAGGTCGAAAACGTAAAAACGGGGTCAGACCACTTTTATTAATAGTGGTCTGACCCCTATTTCCCCTCTGCCAGAAGTCGGCGAGGATGTTACCCATGCAGGTGCTGCGCATGGAAGCTTGAAAGGGTAGTGGATGATGCTAAAATGACATCATTTTAGATGAGGTTTTTTGTGCGCTGGATTACATTTCTGCTTGGCATGGCAGCCATTGGTGGGTGCGTTAGTCAGCCAATGACGCTGAGCAAAGATAACTTAAAGGCATATGACGTTTTTCTGGCTCAACCTGTGGTTGCCGATACGGTATTTCGTGAAGGGGACAGGTTAAGTTTCCAGCTCGTGGCACCGAAAACCAAAGCAAGGCCTCAACGTGTTGTTGTGCAATTAGAAGCGTCTTGTAGCGTGCCGCAATTGAGCGCCGCGTATATAGATTCTCCGTATGGCCGGATTTATGTAAATCGCAAAGAGGGAGAGTACGTCGGGGTGCAGCCCCTACTGTCATCGCTGTCTTCCATGCTCATAAAGAACCCAAGCTTCCTTCAAGCATGTTCTGAAATATCGCAGCCTGACTGGCGAATCGTAAAAAAGAACGCGAATGACCGATGGCTAATGCTTGATAGGGATAGCATCAAGACGCAAGGCTCGGAAACGCTGTTTTGGGGAGCCTATGATAATAAGGAAGTACTGACGGATGCAGTACGCGGCTTGTCTCCCTCCCAAGTGCGCGAGCACTATGCCGTCGATTGCACCAAGCAAACATTTCGCCGGTTGGCCAGTTATGATGTTGATATTTTCAACAGTGTTGTCGACGGTGAAACTCCGGAAAATCCTGTGGCCAAGCTTGTAGCGGAAGCTAATGATGATAATAAGCTGTTGTTCAAAACGCTGTGCATGGGGGCTGAACAACTGAAGGAGCTGCCAGCTTACAATTCGCGTTACAAAGCACTTGATGTACCCGCCCCAAATATGATTGATGCGCCAATTCTTTCTGCAATCAACGCGCTCAATCTGCAACCTGCAACCAAGAAGCTGACATACATTGCAGTGGGCGAAACACCTACCAGCAAAGGGGCGACTTCAAACTCCTACGAAGAGAGTTTTTTTACTACAGATTTAGCCAGTGGACAGATCGCTGTCGATCTACGTAGAGAAGCTTATCAGACTCATAAAATTACTTGGCGAGGGCTAATTAATCTTAGTAGTAAAACCACTACGCTTCAACGCAAGGTAGGGACCTATAAACTCAACCGCCTGGTTTTTTTCGGAGATTGGCAGCGCATGCCCGTTGGCTCTCTATTGAGCTACACCGCTCAGGGGGAGCTTGGCCGTTCTGATCAAAGTTCGCAAGTCGCTAGAGTCTTCACGGTGGAATGCACTGTAACGCGCGAACTTAACGCCAGTGAACTCAATGCCAAATTCAGTGGTATAGCCAAGGGGCTGGGGTGTATTACTAAATTTGAGAAACACCGTGCGGCTTATACAATTTACTACTTGGCTGATTATGGCTACTTTCTCGATTTAGGTAGTGATAAAAATACATATCCCAATAATGAACTCCGCATTTTGAGCGTTCACTGAGGGCGGTCTGAAATCGTCATGTATTTCTATCGGCAGCAGCGCTCCGCCGATTTTGAAAGCGCCGAATTCGCTGACAGCTACCTGCCAACCGTTACCCGTATCCGTATCCGTGAAGGCGGGACGGACTCTCTATAATGGGGCGGTTGCCGCCCTTCGCGACAGGCAGCTTTCGGCCAAAGCGGCCTGTCAGCCTTCACAGGATCTGCGCTCACCCAACGTTCGGCCGGCGTAATTCTTTAGCCGCGTCCCCAATCACCTGCGCCGCCTGAGCCAAGCGCTGCGTGGCGGTGCGGATTTCCTCCGGATTGAGCGAGGCGAATCCCAGGCGCAGGGCATTCTCAGGGTGATCAACGGGTGAAAAATGGCGACCGCTGCGCACCACCAGATCCAGCTCCAGCGCTTTTTCAGCCAGTTGATTGACGTTTATTGAGTCGGCGAACGTTACCCACAGCGCCAGCCCGCCCTCCGGTTCCTGCACGGATATCTGCTCACCAAACGCATCCAGCAGGCAACTGAGCAGCGTTTCCCGACGCCGCCGGTATTCTCTGGAAACACGACGCAGATGCTTCTTCAGTTCGCCATCGTTGATCAAGTCCGCCAGCATCCGCTGCATGACGGCATCGCCCTGGCCCAGGCTCACCGCCGCCGTGCGCTCGAGCACTTCGATGACATTCGACGGTGCAACGATATAGCTGCAACGGAAGGTGCTGCCCAGCGACTTGGACAGCGAGCCGATGTAGATCACATGGCGCTGCGCGCTGTCGCTGGCCAGGGGCAAATAGGGCCGTCCGGCAAAGTGATACTCGTGGTCGTAATCTTCCTCGATGATGCAGAAATCATGCACCCGGGCCAATTCCAGGAGTTGCTGCCGACGTCCGGCACGCAGGCTGACGGTGGTAGGAAACTGGTGATGGGGGGTGACATACATCATCCGGACGTTGTGTATACGGCACAGCTCAGCGAGCTGATCGACCCGGCAACCTTCGTCGTCCAGGTCCACGGTGACCAGTTGCGCGCCCAACTGGCGGAAAATCTCCCATGCAGGTGGGTAACTCAAACGTTCGACCACCACGACATCACCGGGTTTGAGCAGCACGCTGGCAGTGAGGTACAGCGACATCTGGACGCCTTGGGTCAGGCAAATCTGCCGCGCGTCGACATTCAGGCCGCGATTATGGCGCAACATTTCGGCCAGGGCGTTGCGTAGGTAGTGGCCGCTGCCCTCGCTGCCATGTCGCACGGTGTTGGTGGTAAAGCTGTTGCGCAAGGCATTGCGATAGTAGCGATGCAAGACGGCTTGCGGCAGTAAACGATGGTCACAGGCGCCATTATCGAAAAACAGCGCGCCCGGCCGATGTTGCAGCGCTGTCACCTGCTCGCCCGGCGTGAAATAGGCAACAGCAGGCGTCTCCCGCAACGCCGGGGCAAATGACTTTGGCGCGCTGGGGGCAGCAACCGTTCCTGTCGCCAGTTGCGTACTGACGAAAGTGCCGCGACGTTGAATGCTGACCAGCCAGCCTTTGGTCACCGCTTCCTCGTAGGCCAGGATCACCGTCTTGCGATTGACGTCCAGCAGTTGCGCCATTTCCCGCGTGCCGGGCAACAGCGTTCCGGGGCGCAGGCGTCCCTCGACAATCGCGCTCACCAAGCCCTCGATGATCTTTCTATACGACGCCTGCGGCTGCGCCCCATCGAGTTTGAGCAGAGGGCGCCATTTGCGAAGCTGGACCATATGAATTATCCAAAACTGGAGGTTCTTCTGGTCCTAGTCTAACGCAACAATCGGGCCTCAATTGCCCCGAGGTGTTTATGCACAACCGCCATGTCGTTGAATTGTTGCCCTCGGGCAAATCCTTCGAAGCCGCCGATCAATTGCTGCTCGACGCCATGCTTGCCAGCGGTCTCGCCGTACCTTTCTCCTGCCGCCGCGGCGCCTGCGGGTCGTGCAAGGTCAAGGTGGTGTCAGGCCGGTACCGAGAAAAGTTACGCACACAAGACTCCCCGGCCCCCTCCTATCCACTCGCATCTGACGAGATGTTGCTGTGCCAGAGCCATGCCTGTAGCGACATGCGTCTGGAAATTCCCGGCTGGTCACTGGACACGCCAGCGCTGGAAGTCACCGCACAGGTGATCGGCAAACGCGCGCTGAGCGCCGATATCGTCGAATTGGTGTTGCTGACAGCTCAGCCGCTGGAAGTGCGGGCCGGCCAGTACGTCAGGTTTCGCCTCGACGATGGCGACAGCCGCTGTTTCTCCGTCGCCAATCTGCCCGGGCAGGATCAAGGCCAATGGGTGTTTCATATTCGCCAGGTCAGCGGCGGCCTGTTTTCCGAGCGCATCCTGCCGACCCTGCAAGTGGGTGATACGGTGAAACTCGAAGGCCCCGTGGGCGCCTGCACCTGGCAACACGAAGATGCGCGTCCTGTTGTGCTGTTTGCTACCGGGACCGGTTATGCCGGCATCAAGCCCTTGTTGCTGACGGCCTTGGCCCGCCATGCCGAGGTCACCCTGTACTGGGGTAACTCAGCGCCGGCGGACTTCTACGACGCTGAGTTTCTCGACCGGGCCAGCCAGATACATACATGTTTTCACTGGTACCGGGTCCTGTCGGCAGAGGCCCGTGTGCAGCAGGTCGCGCTGGCACAGCCTCACAACTGGGCTGATAGCCAAATCTACGCCTGCGGCAATAGCGCGATGATCAACCAGGTCCGCGAAACCTGCCTGGCAGCGGGCGCGCAGGCTCATCGTTTTGTCGCCGAAGCCTTCGTCCCCAGCGGTGCATTGACGCAGGCGGAGTCACTCAACACGCGGCACCCCGTGCTGGAAAAGGTCGGCCCGCGCTACTCACTGGATGGCATGCTCGCTGCCCGCGAGCAAACGGTAAGAGCCCTGGCCGCCATCGCCGACCAATTGACAGTGGGCATGACCACTGCGCAAGCCCTCGAAATGGCCAGTCAAACATTGCAGGGAATGGGTGCATCGCACACCTGGCACCCCACCTATATACGCTTTGGCGACGACACCATCCGCACACCGCGCCAAGGCATCGACCCACAACGCAAGCTGCGCGCCACCGATATCGCCGTGGTCGACCTTGGCCCGGTGTGGGATGGCTATGAAGGCGATTATGGCGACACCTTCGTATTCGGCGAGCACCGGCTGTATGACGCCTGCGTGAAAGCACTGCATGAAGTGTTCGACGAAACCCGCGACGCCTGGCACCGCGGGCTGACCGGACGCCAGCTGTATGACTTCGCTGAGCGAAGTGCCCTCTCCAAAGGCTGGCGCCTTGAGCGCAACCTGGCAGGGCACCGCATCGCCGACTTCCCTCATGCCCTGTTCGGGCAGAACAAATTGGCTGAAGTGGCGATCGTACCGAGCGAGATGGTCTGGGTCCTGGAGATACAGTTGTGCCATCCCACGCAACCGATCGGGGCGTTCTTCGAGGATATCCTGATTGGCGAGGCCTACGCGGTCTAGTCGAGGGGCCCTACCCGCCGATGCGCTTCACACCAAACAACGAAGCAGACTTCAAAACGGTGCCCGTCCAGCGGCAGCGACCAGGCCCTTCATACCTCAAGGTTTACCGGGCGACGGCCGATACCCTTGGACAGTCCACGCAAAAGACCTAGCGAACTCAATACGCCATGAATAGAAGCCTTCGTTTCAGTCACAAAATTCTGTTGGCCGTGTCGCTGATTGTGATGCTCGCCTTCACCCTATTCACGTTGTACAACGACTATTTACAGCGCAATGCAACTCGCGTCAGCCTGGAAAACTATTTGACTGAAATGGGTGACTCTACCTCCACCAATATTCGTAACCTGCTGGAGGGGCGGATTAATTTGGTGAGGAATCTGGCGCAGAACATTGCCAGGGAGCCTGCCAATGCCGAGACGCTGATGGATGAGAGCGTCCTGACCTCAAGTTTTCTCACCGACTACCTAGGCAAGGTCGACGGCAGTTTCAGTATTCGTCCGAACACCAAGATGCCCGATGGCTATGACCCGCGTTCCCGCGCTTGGTACAAGGACGGTATGAACGCCAACGGCGCCATACTGACTGAGCCTTATATTGATCTGGCCACCAACAAGATGGTCATTGGTGTCATCAGCAAGGTTTCCAGCAGCATCGGTGTGGTCGGCGGTGACCTGGCGTTGGATGGCCTGGTGGAACTCATCAACTCGTTGAAGTTTGGCGGCATGGGCTATGCGTTCCTGGTCAACGATCAGGGCAAGATACTGGTCCATCCGGACAAAGCGCTGGTCATGAAGTCGCTTTCGGATTTGTACCCTACACACACACCGAAACTTTCCGGCGAGCTGACCGAGGTCCAGTTCAACGGGCAAGCCCGCTTGCTGACCTTCGCACCGATCAAAGGTCTACCTTCCGCCAACTGGTACATCGGCCTCTCTATCGATAAAGACAAGGCTTACGCGACGCTGAGCCAATTCCGCTATTCGGCGGTGATTGCCACCATCGTTGCGGTGATCCTCATCATCGTCCTGCTGACTTTTCTGATCCGCGTGCTGCTCCAACCGCTGCACGCTATGACCCGCGCAATGGAGGACATTGCCCAAGGCGAAGGTGACCTCACCAAACGCCTGGTCATCCACACGCAAGACGAGTTCGGCACCCTGGGCAATGCGTTCAACGATTTTGTCGAACGTATCCACACCTCGATCCGAGAAGTTTCCTCAGCGACCGAGCACGTCAACGAAGTGGCGATGCGCGTGGTCAGCGCCTCCAACTCATCGATGCTCAACTCCGACGAACAGGCCAGCCGTACCAACAGCGTTGCCGCTGCCATCAACGAACTCGGCGCTGCGGCTCAGGAAATAGCCCGTAATGCCGCTCAGGCCTCGCAACAGGCCAGCGACGCGCGGGGTATGGCTGAGCAGGGTCAGCAAGTGGTCGAGCGCAACATCAGCGCAATGCATCAGCTGTCGGACATGCTCAGCGCATCGAGTACGAATATCGAGTCGCTGAACAGCAAAACGGTGAATATCGGTCAGATCCTTGAGGTGATCACCAGTATTTCCCAGCAAACCAACCTGCTCGCGCTCAACGCCGCCATTGAGGCCGCACGGGCCGGGGAAGCCGGACGCGGGTTTGCGGTGGTGGCCGATGAAGTGCGCAACCTGGCACATCGCACCCAGGAATCGGCACAACAGGTGCAAACGATGATCGAGGAGCTGCAAGTCGGCGCCCGGGAGTCGGTCAGCACCATGGGCGACAGCCAGCGCCATAGCCAAGACAGCATGGAAATCGCCAACCTGGTCGGCGAGCGCTTGAACAGCGTGACCCAGCGCATCGGCGAGATCGATGGCATGAACCAGTCGGTCGCCACCGCCACCGAGGAGCAGACCTCGGTGGTGGAGTCGATCAACATGGACATTACCGAGATCAACACGCTCAATCAGGAAGGCGTGGAAAACCTGCAATCGACCCTGCGCGCCTGCGCCGACCTGGAACAGCAGGCGGCACGGCTGAAGCATCTGGTGGGCAGTTTCCGCATCTGACCTATTCCAGGCGCCGATCCATAGACGTTCACAGCCGCCTATGAATCCCCAAGAAGCCCGCCTCGTGCGGGCTTTCTTGTTTCTGCGATTCCACTCTGTGGCTGGAATGAATGGCGCGGTTACAGCATGCGCAAATCCAGCGGGTATTCGACGATGACCCGCAGTTCGTCAACGTTGGAGTCGTAGTTACCGAAATCGCCTCCCACACGGTGCGTGGCTTGAAGTACCTGAAGCCTCAAGTCCTTTGCCGGGCCGCTCTGAACGATGTAGCTCGCCCAGAAATCACGCTCCCAGTGCTTGCCGTCACTGACGCTGTTGAACGCCGTGTAGCCGCCTGTGGCCCGCGTGCCATCAATGTTGTCACCGCGCAGGTAGCGCCCCGTGAGGCTAAGCCCCGGTAGACCCAACCCGGCGAAGTCATAGGTATAGCTGGCCTGCCAGGAGCGTTCGTTGGGGTTGTTGAAGTCCGACCATTGGGAGGCGTTGTCGAGTTCCAGGTCGTAGGTGTTCCACACGTAGTCGAACGGCGAGTCACCGCGTACTTGCTCGTATGCCAGCAGAAAACGGTTGAATCCGACATTCAGCCCCAGGTGAGTACTCCAGCTATCGTTATCGATTTTCCCGAGCAAGGCCTCGCCACTGTCACGGGTGCGGTAGTAATTGAGCCCCGTATCCCAAGTGATGGTGGGAGTGAGCCTTTGCTTGAAGTCGACCCGGGCGAAGGACTGGTTCCAGACGTTATCCAGGCGGCTGGTGTGCAACTTGAAACTCCAGTTGTCGTTGAAGCGATAATCCGCGCCGATGTACTGGACATCATCCGCCCCGGTCAAGCGCCCACCGTAGACCGTGCCCAGGTCGCCGCTATGGTTGACGCCGCTGCGATCGCTGGACGCCGTCAGTCTGCCGCCCTCAATTTTCAAGCCGGCGATGGAGGTGTTGTCGAAGATCAGACCGGTCAGGGTTTGCGGCAACAGGCGGATATCACCGGCATGGAGTACCGGGCTGGTTGGGGATACATCGCCGTATTTGACCACCGTATCGAACGCCCGCACCTTCACCGCGCCACCGGCCTTGCCCCACTCATCCTTGGGCTCGCCGTTGTTATCGCCTTTACGCGGAATCAACCCCGGCCCGCCAACACCGTTGCCCACCACGCCATCACCGCCATCGAGCTTGACCCCGAACTGCCCGTAAGCATCGACCCCAAACCCCACGGGGCCCTGGGTAAAGCCGGATTCAAAGCGCCCGATCACCGCATGCGCCCATTCCGCCCGGCGGCTCTGGCGCGCGCCGGTGTGAGGGTTGGTTGCACTGCTGCCATTTCGAAAGTCCTGACTGAAATAGAAATCCCGGTTGAGAATGTTCAAATGGCTATCTTCAATAAATCCATTTTCATTTTTATCATTGGTGGCCCATGAATAACCGGGCGTGGTAACGGCAAAAAACGCAGACAAAGCGGCGACTTTACGCATGATGTTCTCTTCAAATTATTAAGGCGGTAGGGATGCAAAAAATGCTGATCCTCCCGCAACAATCCGAAAATCATGCCAACACAATAAAATTATATATTTCAATTAGTTAGATAAACTTAACGACTATTTATCGCACGTATTAATCCGCACTTTGTGAACTCGGTGTTGCACTGTAAACACTTGCCACTCGTTGAACTTGGCTGGCGTACCTATAAAAAAAAGAAAGGCTTGCGACCCAATGCCGGTCAGTTAAGCGATAGCGCGCGTAACCGCTAACCCGTGGCGAGGGAGCTTGCTCCCGTTGGACTGCGTAGCAGTCCCCTCTGTTGGGGCCGCTTCGCGTCCCAGCGGGAGCAAGCTCCCTCGCCACAGTGACAGTGTTCCGCCTTAACTGACTGGCATTACCCATAGGTGCGCTCCAGACGCTGGCTCAACACCTTGCGCGAAGGTCGCCCGGAAAAGCCGCCGATCAACAGGTTCTGCTCGACGCTCAGCAAGAGTGGGTTGGCGTATAGGCTCTGGCTCAGAGGACCTTATTGCTCCTGGCTGCAATTGCGCGGGGTGATGCCTTTTTCCTTGGCGTACTGGGCAGCGGAAGCCTCGATGATCGGCCGCAACAACGCACGGTCGGCCTGGACCCAGTCGCTGATCAGGTTCCAACGCTGGCCGTCCCATTGCTGAAAGCGCACCGCACCGCCGCCTTCATGATCGGCGCACGACAACTTCAACGGCTGCACCAGGCCCTTGGCGCCCAATGCCTGCAAGCGCGCATCGTCGAGGTTCAGGTGTTCGAAGCCCCAGCGCACCTGCTCGCCGGTCAATGGCTTGGCGCCGTATTTTGCCTGTGCAAGGCGCACGGCTTCGACGTTGAGAATGCCGTTCACCACACCGAGGTTGTAGTACACCGTACCGAAGCGCTTCGGATCGGCCAGGTTGCCCTTGCCGGCGTCCACCACGCTTTGCTTGATGCCCTGCAGCACCGGGAAATCTGTGCCGGAAGGGTGGGTGGTGATGGAAATGAAGCCTTTGGCGGCCGCGCCTGCCGGCACCACGTCCTCTTCCGAGTTGCTCCAGATGTTGCCGATGATGTGATCCACCGGGTAACCGACCTTTTGCGCGGACTTCAGCGCCACCGGATTCATCACCCCCCAACCGCGCAGGATCACCCAGTCCGGCTTGAGGCGACGGATATTGAGCCACTGCGATTGCTGCTCGTTGCCGGGGTGCGGCACTTCCAGCAGGGTCAGTTCGAAACCGGCGTTTTCGCCAGGGTTTCCAGGACGCCATTGGTTTCCTTGCCATACGGCGAGCCGTGGTAAAGCACGGCGATCTTCTTGCCTTTGAGTTTGTCGGCCCCGCCTTCGCGCGTGCCGATGTAGTTGATGATTGCCGAGACTTCCGAATACGGGTTGAGCTGCAGCGGGAACACGTAAGGGAACACGCTACCGTCGGTGGAGTCGGTGCGGCCATGGTTGATGGTGATCAGTGGCAATTTGTCGGCCGTCGAACGGTCCAGCGTCGCGTAGGCAATGCCCACCGACAACGGGTTGGTCGCGGCGGCCGGCGCACCATTAAGGCCGCCCTTGAGGCGCTCGTAGCATTCGACGCCCTTCTCCACCACATACTCCGTTTCGCACTCGCTCCAGGTCAGCTTGACGCCGTTCACCCCACCCTTTGCGTTGATGTATTGCAGGTAGTCGATAAAGCCGCCGAAGAAGCCGGTGCCACCGGCGGCGTAAGGTCCGACCCGATAGCTCTGCAAGGGGAAGTACTGTTCGTTGTCGGCGTGAGCGCCGGCACTGAGCCCGGCGGTGATCAAGGCCAAGCCTAATAGCAGGCGGCGCAGCGGTGTGCGGTGAGTCATGAAGGCAGTTCCTCGTGAACGAAGGATGGGGGTCAGGGATGAGAACAATCAGTAACGCAACGGCCAGATCCGGGCCCGCTGGCGAAAGCGTTGCCACAGTCGGGCCAGGCCCTCGGGCTCCTTGATCAGGAAAGCGATGATCAACGCGCCAAAGAGCATTTTCTGCAGGTTTTCCAACTGGCCGGAATCGATCAGCCCGCCGGGCAACAGCCCGAAGAGGTTGGCCAGCAGAATCGGGAACAACACGATAAAAGCGGCGCCCAGGACATTGCCGAGCACACTGCCCAGGCCGCCGATAATGATGATGAAGAGCACTTGAAATGAGCGGCTGAGATCGAAGCCGTGAGGCTCCACCGTGCCCAGGTAGGCAAACGCCCACAGCGAACCGGCAACCCCGAGGTAGAAGCCACTGATGGCAAACGCCAGCAGCTTGGCCTTGAACAGGCGGATGCCGATCACGGCGGCAGCGGTGTCCATGTCGCGCACGGCCATCCAGTTACGGCCCAACTCGCTGCGCACCAGGTTTTTGCCCAGCCAGAACAGCACCACGACCACCGCCAGGGTCAGCAGATAACGCCCACGGGGCGAACTGAAATCCAGCCCCGCGATCAGCAGCGGTGGCGAGGTGATGACCCCGGAGGCGTTGTCGTTGGTAAACCAACTGAACCGGGTCAGTACCCACTCCACCACGAACTGCGCGGCCAGGGTCGCCACCAGCAGGTAAAAGCCCTTGATCCGCAGGCTCGGCAAACCGAAGAGCACAGCCACCAGCGCAGCAATCACTCCGCCCAGCGCGAAACTCACCAGCAGCGGCAAACCCGGCGCGCGCAACTGCAGGTTGTAGGCCGCGAACGCCCCCACCGCCATGAACGCCGCCGACCCGAGGGACAGCTGCCCGGCATAACCGGTCAACAGGTTCAACCCCAGCCCCGCCAGGGACAACACCAGCAGCGGCAGCAGAATCGCACTGAACCAATAGTCATTGCCCAGCCAGGGCACCGCAATGAAGGCAAACCCCAAGAACAGCCACAGACCCACGCGGTCCTGGCGCAAGCGGAACGTGCGCCGTTCCATCGCATAAGAGGTGCTCAGTTGACCGGCTTCTCGATAAAGCATGAAGGCATTCCTTGAAAAAAATCAGACCCGTTCGATCGCCCGCTCGCCGAACAACCCGGCAGGCCGCACCAACAGAAACAGCATGGCGAGGACGTAAGGCACCCAGTTTTCGATGCCGCTGCCGATGATCGGGCCGAGGTAAATCTCCGCGACTTTTTCCGCCGCACCGATGATCAGCCCGCCGACAATCGCCCCGCCGATGGAGGAAAAACCGCCGATGATCAACACCGGCAAGGCCTTGAGCACCACCAATGACAAGGAAAACTGCACCCCCAGACGAGCGCCCCAGAGCAACCCGGCCACCAGCCCGACGAAACCCGCTACCGCCCACACCAGCGCCCAGATGCGTGGCAGGCGGATGCCCACGGCCAGGGCCGCCAACGGATCATCGGCAACCGCGCGCAGCGACAAACCGACTCGGGTCCGGTTGAACAGCAGCGACAAGGCGATCACCAAAGTGGCCGCCGTTCCGGCCGCAAACAGGTCGAATTGCGAGAGCAACATGCCGCGGATTTCCAGCGGCTCATCGGCGATGCCCAATTCCAGACCGTGGACTTGAGCGCCCCATAGAAACTGCGCAAAACCTTCGATCATGTAGGACAGCCCGAGCGTGGCCATGAACAGGATGATCGGTGCGCGATTGACCAAGGGCCGCAGCACCATTTTTTCGATCAGCAACGCCAGCACCACCATGCTCGCCAGCGTGATGACAAACGCCCACACGAACGGGAAGCCGCGTTCGAGCAGGCTGACAAAGGTCAGCGCGGCGAACAGCACCATTGCCCCCTGGGCGAAATTGAACACACCGGAGGCCTTGTAGATCAGGACAAAACCAATCGCCACCAACGAGTACATGACGCCCGCCAGCAGCCCGCCAATCAGCACTTCGAAGAAAAATTGCATGTTCAGTGGTTCTCCGCACGGGAACGCCGCGTGCCCAGGTAAGCGGCGATCACATCGGGATTGGCGCGCACTTGCTCGGGCGTGCCATCGCCGATCTTGCGGCCGTAATCGAGCACGACCACGTGGTCGCACAAGCCCATGACCACCCCGATGTCGTGTTCGATCAGCACCACGGTGGTGCCGAACTCGCGGTTGATGTCGCGGATGAATTGGCTCATCTCGTCCTTCTCTTCAGCGTTCATTCCGGCCATGGGTTCATCCAGCAACAACAACCTCGGCTCAGCGGCCAGGGCGCGGGCCAGTTCGACACGTTTCTGCAAGCCGTAAGGCAACTTGCCCACCAGCACATGGCGCCAGGGGTGGATGCGCAGGAACTCGATGATTTTTTCCGCGTGACGGCGCTGCTCGTCGTCCTCGCGAGGCGCACGGCCCAAGCGCAGCACCTGCTCGAGCCAACTGCTGCGGCGCTTGAGGTTGCGCCCGGTCAGCACGTTGTCGAGCACGCTCATGCCCTTGAACAGCGCGATGTTTTGAAAGGTCCGCGCTATACCGCGCTCGGCGGCCTGGTGCG
>NZ_JAKNRV010000115.1:0-14380 GCF_023072625.1 Pseudomonas emilianonis | reverse complement strand
CCAGGTCATGCCCATGGCAGCCGCTGCTGGCCCAGGCCGAGGGCATCGTGGTCAGCGCGCCCGGCACCAGCGTCGGCGCCGCGGGCAATGGCGTGCCGGTGGTGAACATCGCCACACCGAACGGCAGTGGCCTGTCGCACAACCAGTTCAAGGACTACAACGTCGGCCCCAACGGCGTGATCCTCAACAACGCCAGCGGCGCGGTGACCAACACCCAACTGGGCGGCTACATCGTCGGCAACCCCAACCTCAAGGGCGGCGCGGCCAGCGTCATCCTCAACGAAGTCAACGGCGGCAACCCCAGCCAGTTGCGCGGCTACACCGAAGTAGCGGGGCAGTCGGCCAAGGTCATCGTCGCCAACCCCTACGGCATCAGTTGCAACGGCTGCGGCTTCATCAACACCCCCAACGCCACCCTGACCACCGGCAAACCCGTCATCGACACCGTCGGCCGCCTGGACCACTACCAAGTCGACGGCGGCGCCGTGACTATTGACGGCCAGGGCCTGAACGCGAGCAACGTCGACCGCTTCGAAATCATCACCCGCTCGGCCAAGATCAACGCGCAGATCAACGCGCGCGAGTTGACCGTGATCGCCGGGCGCAATGACGTCGACGCGCAAAGCCTGAAAACCACCGCGCGCGCCGACGATGGCAGCGCCAAGCCGGAACTGGCAATCGACTCCAGCGCCTTGGGCGGCATGTACGCCGGCGCGATCAAACTGGTCGGCACCGAAGCTGGGGTGGGCGTGAAGCTCGACGGTACGTTGGCGGCCAGTGGTGGTGATATTCAGTTGGATGCCAATGGGCGTTTGAGCATGGCGCAAACCCAGGCCACCGGTAACGTCAAGGTCACGGCGCGGAACGTCGACCTCACCGACAAGGTCTACGCCGCCGGCAACGTGCAAGTGACCAGCGCCCAGGCCCTGGTCAACCAGAAGAGTGTGGCCGCCGGCCAACGCATCGACATCAATGCGGCCACGGTCAACAATCCCGGCATCATCGAAGCCGGCGTCGTCGCCGACAACACCCGCAATACCACCGGCGACCTGGTGATTAACGCGCAAACTGTCAACACCACCGGCAACCTTCTGGCCAGCCGCACATTAGCGATCACTGCCGCGCAAACGCTGACCAATCAGGACGGCGTCATTCAGGGTAAAACCGTCAGCATCGATGCGGCCAAGTTGGTCAACCAAGGCAAAGCGGCACGGGTGTATGGCGTACAAAGCCTGGCGATCAATGCGCCGGCCATCGTCAACCTGGGCGGTTTGCTCCGCTTCGGTGAAGGCCAGGCGGCGACTCTCGACAGCGCGTCC
The DNA here is from genome assembly GCF_023072625.1 of Pseudomonas emilianonis. Taxonomy (NCBI): domain Bacteria; kingdom Pseudomonadati; phylum Pseudomonadota; class Gammaproteobacteria; order Pseudomonadales; family Pseudomonadaceae; genus Pseudomonas; species Pseudomonas emilianonis. Next base: position 13,061 of record NZ_JAKNRV010000115.1, on the reverse strand, counting down.
CTGGACAACCGTCAGGGCCGTATCGAAATGGCCGGTGGCAGCCTGGTGCTGAGCAGCGCAGCACTGAACAACAGTGCAGGCAAGATCGTTGCCAGCGACTTGACGGTCAACGCAGGCAACCTCAATAACCAGAGCGGCCTGCTCGTCGCCAATACCGTGACAGTGACGGCCGACACGCTCGACAACAGTAACGGCACACTGGCCAGCCAACTCGGCAACCTGAAGCTGACCGTTGAAGCCCTGACCAACCGTGGCGGCAAACTGTTCGGCAAAGAATTGTTAACCTTCGACGGCGCCACCCTCGATAACAGCGCCAATGGCCAGATCAGCGGCAACCGACTGGACCTGACGGCTCGCGACACGCTCACCAACCGTGGTGGCCTGATCGAAGCCAGCCAGGGCCTGACCCTCGGCGGCGGCAATCTCGACAACAGCGCAGGCGGGCAAGTACGCAGCCTGGCTGGCACCAGCAGCAGCCTCGACTTCAGCGGCCAGGTGAACAACCAAAAGGGCATTCTTGAGTTTGGTAGCCAGGCCTTTAGCCTCGACGCCGGGCACTTGAACAACCAAGCCGGCCAATTGCAGCACGCCGGTAGCGGCCTGTTCCGCGTCAAAACCGCCAGCCTCAGCGGCAGCCAAGGCGACATCAATGGCCTGGGCACCGCCGACTGGTCCTTCGGCAAAGTTGATGGCCTGGGGCGCGTGCAACTCAATGAAGTCCTGACCTACAAAAGCACTCAGAACCTGACCCTCAAGGCCGGCGATCGCATGGCCAGCGGCAAGGGCCTGATCCTCGACGTAGCCAGCCTCGACAATGGCGGCGAACTGCTCAGCGACGGTGACCTGAACATCACGCTCAGCGGCGACATGACCAACAATGGCCGAGTATCGGCGCTGCAAAAGCTCACCGTGCAGGCCAATAACCTCAGCCAGAACGGCGGGCGCCTGGCGGGCACCACCACGCAATTGAAACTCAGCGGCACCCTCGACAGCCTCGGCTACCTGACTGCACGCCAGCAGTTGGATATCGCCGCGCTGCAGATCAACAACCGCGGCACCCTCGGCGCCCAGGGGCCGGTGAACCTCACGGCTGTCAACGGCATCAGCAATGGCGCGGATTCGCTGCTGTTCAGCGGTGGCGACCTGACCTTGCGTGGCAACGGCTTCAGCAATGTTTATGGTGATATCTACACCCAGGGCAACCTGACGTTCGCCGCGCGCGATGGTGGTCAGGCGGCAGTGTTCAGCAACCTGTCGGGCACGGTTGAAGCCGAAGGCTCTATCGGCATCAACGCCGCATTCGTGGAAAACGCCAAGGCCGTGTTCGAGCTGGGGCGGACCGTGACCGCCGGGAATGTGTACTGGCAATGCGGCCAGCACTGCGACGGGGACTACTCGTACAAGCGCGGCGAGATACGCATCAACCAGACCTTCCTCGAATCCGCGCTCAAGGACTCGGCGCCCGCGCGCCTGGTCGCCGGCAAAGACATGCTGATCCAGGGCGACAACGTCCAGAACCGCTACAGCCTGCTGGCCGCCAACGGCAACCTCGGCATCGTCGCGAATAACCTGCTCAACCAAGGCGCGGGCACCCGCACTGGGCAGAACAGCATCGTTATCAGCACTCCGGGAAGAGTTGACAAACATTACTGGGACTACATTGAGTACGTTGAAGTCCCCGCGTTCAACGCTGCCGTCGCCGCCGGTCACTTCGACCTGGCGACGTTTGAAGCGCTCAAGTCGCGCTCCAGTGACTCGCGTTTTTCCGAGGCGAGCAACGTCACTACCTGGACCGTAAAAGATGCGCTTGTCTACAACGCCACCCTGCAAGCCGGCGGCACCGTCGACCTGTCCAAAGTCGTCAACACCGTGCAAAACGGCACGCTGCTGGAAAACCAGAAAGCGCAACTGACCGGCACCCTTGACAACGACCAGACCGGCATCCCCGTCGGGGGCATTAACATCAGCCTCAGCCAGCAGGCCAGTGCCCCTGCCTCGGCGTTCACCCCAGTCGATCCGACCACCTCGCCGTATTTCCAACTGCCCAAGGGCGAGTACGGCCTGTTCGTCAAAAACGCTGACCCCACCAGCCACTATCTGATCGAGACGAACCCACAGTTCGCCAGCCTCTCGGGCTTCTTCAGCTCCGACTACATGCTCGACAAACTCGGCTTCAGCGCCGACACCGCCTGGCGCCGCCTCGGTGATGGCCAATACGAAACCCGCCTGATCCGCGACGCCGTGCTCGCGCAAACCGGCCAACGCTTCCTCACCAGTGCCTTGAGCAGCGACGCCGACCAATTCCGCTACCTGATGGACAACGCCCTCGCCAGCAAAGACGCCCTGCGCCTGAGCCTCGGTGTGACCCTCACTAGCCAGCAGGTCGGCGCACTGACCCACGACATCGTGTGGATGGAAAACCGCATAATCGACGGCCAGAGCGTCCTCGTGCCGGTGCTCTACCTGGCCCAGGCCGAGTCACGCAATGTACGCGGCAGCAGCCTGATCCAGGGCCGCGACCTCAACCTGGTCACTGGCGGCGACCTGCTCAACGTCGGCACCCTGCGCGCCAGCAACAACCTCTCCGCCGCCGCTGGCGGCAGTCTCTACAACGGCGGCCTGATCGAAGCGGGCAACAACCTGACCTTGCTGGCCCAGGACAGCATTCGCAACGCCATGGCCGGTGAAATTCGCGGCACCCAAGTCAACCTCGCCGCCCTCAAAGGCGACATCACCAACGACACCACCGCGATTCAAGTGCGCGACGGCGCCGGCATGCGCACCCTCACCGACAACGGCACTAGCACCATCAGCGCCCGCGACAACCTGGTGATGGAGGCCGGTCGTGACCTCATCAACCGCGGTGCGCTTGCAGGCGGCAACGACGTCACCCTCACCGCTGGCCGCGACCTCAGCCTGCTGCCCGTCAGCGATACCCGCGTGAAGCACGAATTCAGCGACGGCGGGCACAAATCCAGCATCACCACCGACGTGAAAAACCTCGCCGCCAGCGTTACGGCGGGGGGCAATCTGAATATGAAGGCTGGGCAGGATGTAAACATCATCGGCAGTAATGCCACCGCTGGCAAAGACATCAACATCGACGCCGGGCGCGATTTCAACGTGGTGTCGGTCAGCGATGTGCACAGTGTTGACGGTAAGGAAAAACACGGCAAAAAACGCATCAAGACGATGGATGAGCAGACCACCCAAGTGGCCAGTGTGTTGACCGCGGGTGGGGATTTCAGAAGTCAGGCCGGGCGTGATACGACGCTGGTGGCGAGCAAGATCAGTGCGGGGAATGAGGCTTATCTGTATAGCGGGGATAAGTTGAACCTGCTGGCGGCGCAGAACAGCGCGCACACCTTGTATGACATGAAGGAGAAGGGGAGCTGGGGCGCCAAAAAGGCGCAGATGGACGAAGTTACCCGCACGACCCAGGTAGGCACTGAAATCAAGACCGGCGGCAACCTGACGCTCAAAAGTGAGGGTGACCAGTTATACCAAGTCGCCAAGCTCAACAGCGGCAAGGACATCATTCTCGATAGCAGCGGTGCGATCGTCTTTGAAGGAGTCAAGGACCTGCACGATGAGAGCCACACCAAGAGCAAAAGCGACCTCTCGTGGTTCAGCGCCAAAGGTAAAGGCAATACCGATGAAACCCTGCGTCAGAGCGAGCTGGTTGCTCAAGGGCAGCTTGTTATCAAGGCCGCCGAAGGCATTCGCATCGATGTCAAACAGGTTGATCAGCAGACCGTAAGCCAGACCGTTGATGCGATGGTAAAGGCTGATCCCAATCTGGCTTGGCTGAAGCAAGCTGAGGCACGTGGCGACATTGATTGGCGCCAGGTGAAGGAGATTCACGAGAGCTTCAAGTACGACAACTCGGGGCTGGGTGCCGGTGCCAAGATTGCGATTGCGATCATGATGGCGGCGATTATGGGCCCGGCTGGTTTTGGTCTAGGTGGCTGGCAACTGGCGGTCGCTACGAGCTTCTCTACTACGGGTGTTACCAGCACCATTAACAACAAAGGCAACCTCGGCAGGGCTTTTAAGGAAACCGTTAGTACCGACAGTCTTAAAAGCGCGGCGGTCGCTGGTTTTACGGCGGGTGCTCTGGAGTATGCCGACACTAATTGGTTCGCTGGTGCCGACAAAGCAGGTGCAAGTACTAGCACCGTCCAAGGTGTTAACCCGAGTGCGGGCTCAACCTTGGCGGTTACTAACTCCTCCAAAGATATTTTCACCTGGACGTCAGCGGGTGATATCGCCCTGCGCACTGGAGGTCGGGCGGTAATCTCTAGCGGGATTTCTACGGCCATCCAGGGCGGAAGTTTCGGCGACAATTTCAATGCTGCCTTGCTGGGAGAGGCTGGCAACGTTGCGATGGCTACCGGTTTTAATTGGGTGGGTGACTACGTCACCTTCCCGAATGGAAGTCCTCAAAAGATCATTGCTCATGCATTGATGGGCGGATTGCTGGCGGAAGCGACCGGCAGTGATTTCAAAACCGGGGCTGCGGCTGCGGGGTTGAACGAAGCGTTAATTAATCAGTTAGCTTGGGCAGCCCAAGATAATAAAGACCTCATGTTGATGCTTTCACAGCTGACTGGTTTGGTGGCCGCGGCTGCGGTAGATGGCGACCTGGAAAAGGGCGCGCAGGTAGCACAAAAGGCGACTACGTTTAACTACTTAACCCATCAAAAATTTGATGAAGTTAGAGATTGCATTTCGGGTAGGACCTGTTCGACAGACGCTGAAAAAATTGCTGCGAAAACAGAAGCAGAAAGACTAAGTAAGCTTTTGGATGACGAAATGAACGATATATGCTCCAAAAATCCCGGTAGCGATAGCTGCCGGACGGCAGTGAACTCTGCTATAAAGTATATGGCTATTAAAGATGCATGGAATGTCATGCACGGAGACGTTGAGCGCTCATCCAAAAACACGTTCGATTATTTATATAATACTGAAGAAGGAAAAGGCTCCTTCGTATCCTATTTCAACACAATTGATAATCGAGCAAATTTTTTTAGTGGCAGTGATACCTATGAACATCAATTGGGCATTGGTGCAAAATGGTTTGGAGGCGCAGATACTGTTTCGCGTGCGCCTTTTACCGGGTTGGGGGCGGACGGAAATGCTTCATATATCACCTTTGGTGCTGGGTGGGTGTTAGCGCCTGTTTATGACTGGCGGAAGGCGGCAGGAGATTCTCTTATGGCTGGCGGATACGAAAACTTCAAGGCGCTTTACAATGGGAAAGCGACCGATCCAGTTGTCTGGGATATTAATCAGCTTAAGAATGAGCAAAAAACACTCCAACCTATTCATGAAGAATACCTACAAGATCACAAGCGTTTTGTAGGACTTACTAAAGACGCGACTAGCAACGAAGGATTTATGAAATATATTCCTTTTGTAGAAACTCAGCGTATAGAAGGGGGTGTCGATATATTAGAGTATAAATCGAGAGTCACGTTTGGATGTAAGTTGCTCGGTTATTCAGCGGGTCAAGGGTGTGCACCATGAATGTCAAAACATTCCCAGCTATGAAAGTTTTTTTCATGTTCTTACTTTGCCCATTTTTCGCGGGGTTAATCATAGGACCTATTTTTCTGATCATCATGTTTGTAGATTTATTTAGTGATGCTCGGTTGCTAGGGCAAGTCAGAGGTGGGGAGGCGTTTTCTATTCTGCTGACGGCCCCTATTCTTGGAGAGATAATATTTTTTATTCCTTCGCTTGTATTTGCATCTTGTATTACTTTGCTTAGGCCGGCCAACAACTTTAAAATTTGCAGGATTATTTCAATCTGTGGGGGCGCGATTGCGTCATTATGGATGTTTATGGCGGACTACTACTTGCTTCGTAATAGTTCGGGTTACAGTTTTTTGGACAGCTATGTTCCTGTGTCAATTGCTTTTGTAGTTGGGTTGTTAGTTACTGGCGGAATAGCATATTGGACCTTGCCGAAAAATTCTCATAAATGAAGAGGGAAGTAGAGGAAAGGGGGCTGACTTACCTAAATGGCCTGAGATTAGATAAGTCTGTCCCGAATGGAACCTACTTAATCACTCTTCGAGTGACCATTCTTCCTGAGCTTGGCCCTTACTGGACGATGCGTTTCCACCGTTTCGGTGAAAAAATCGAATACGATCGAAGGGGACCGATCTATTTGCATGGAGCCGTTTCGGTGAAGAGAAAAATCGGGGTCAGACCACGATTAGTGCACCAATGTATATTGGTGGTCTGACCCCTATTTCTCCCCTGTGTTAGTCAAACCACAAAAAAGCCAGCGCGGCGTAACTCCAGATCCTAACGAGTGGCAGTTTGACCATGTAAAGCCAAAAAATTGTGATGGTACAAATTGCAGCTCAAATCTTCAGATTCTATCTCGACAAGAGAATAGAGCCAAATCTGACAAATAGGTGCTACTAGATGAATAATTCGATTCTAAATATAAATGAACTGCCTGCAGTTGATCGTGTTAAACATGTGGCTCAGGGGTTAGCGTTGTTGGATGCCATAATTATGCCCGAGTGGGAGTATAGATACTTCTCATTCAACTGTAATTGGGATGGAGCGGGGAAAGAAATGATGGCCTCAATGAGGGACGGATCCGGGGCTGAGTATTTTTTGCACTTTGCCGATGCAGGTGTTGCAGGGAAAGTTATATGTGGTTCTCCTTTGCCTAATGTGTCTGAATGTTTGAATGCTATGCCCGAGGCGTTTCAGCAATTTAAAGTTGAGCCAGCGTTCTCTACGGATAATGCTAGTCTGTTTTTTTGGCGAGGTGTCAAGCAGCCATCGTGGTGTGCGTCGCCGGATGGGCTGAAAGAGTATCCACTGCTAGGTTTTTTTGTGGGAGGTATTGCAGCTTATAAGAGTTTAGTTGAGAACTATTATGAGAAAAGCATCGATGCAACCGTACTTGAAGAGGTATTCGCGTCGCTAGATGTGACTGCGGACCAGCTAGTGATACTTAATCCTGATATAGAGCTTGGTGATTTAGTCGATGACTTTCAAGAGATTTTAGGTCGCGAATTTTAACTTCATCTTGATGGAGCGGTGCAAAAGCACATGCTGACGCTCCCAAGGGGAATAGGGGTCAGACCACGTTTTGCATTTAAGGAGTTTTCGTGGCTATTGTTCTGTTCTTTAAAAAGAGAGTTATCCGAGGAGTGGTGTGTCGTCCGAAGGCTGTTTTTTCTTAGTCTTATAATGGTGGTCTGACCCCTATTTCTCTCTGGACGGTCTTTTTGTGTTGTTAGGCCTGCGCCGTCGTTTGGGCGATATGTTGGCCAAGACGATTGTCATCAATACCTGAGCAGGGCGGCCTGGACGGGCCGCCCGGTATAACTCAGGACGGGTTGGCGTTCAGCCTGCGACTGATCACATCCAACAAATCACACCCATCGCGCAGCGGAATCGCCAGTAGATGGGCGAAGTCCTGCAGCACCACGGCATCGCTGCTGAGCTGATCGCGGAAGGCCAGGTTTTCCAGGAGTTGGGTGACGGCTTGGATCCGGTGCACGGCGGCGTCGTGGAGGACGTCGAGGGGGGCTTGTGTGTCGATGAGCAGCGCGGGGACGGTGCAGTCGTGGCCGGTCAGGGGCATGTAACGGTTCATAATTGGCACTCTGTTAAGTGGTTGAGGCCACCACTCAATCGTCGCCAAACGAATGGGTGGCAGCTGTACGCAGGTTGGCGAACCGGCAACAGAGTAAACCGGCAGACCCGGGGGTCTCCCGCGCACAGCCGCCATAAAAGGCACGACTTTGCGGGTGCAAAAACACCTGCATGAAAGCGGATTGCTTTTGCACTCTGTTGTCAGGTCGCCAAACCTGATCGCCATTTGGGCGACGGCCGGACTATAAGCCCCTCACCCAAAACCGCGCAAGGTATCAGAGTGATGGCACAATGCCTCATGCAATGCCATCCGCTGCCGACACACTGGTGATGCCCAGACGCATCAAAAATCTGAACCGGCCTTCGCCAGCGTTTTCGAAACCGCCCCACCGCTACCCACAAGGAAGAAATACATGATCAAGTTGTTCTGCAAAGCCGCTGTCGTTGTGTCCCTGGCCACGCTGTTTGGCTGTTCTTCGACCCCGTCGGTGGAGAAGATGCAGGCTGACGTGGCGAGCTATTCGCTGCCCAAGGCTGCCGTGGCCGATAAAGGCCTGGTGTATGTCGTGCGCCCTAGCAACGTCGGGATGCTAGTACGGTTCAACGTGTTCCTGGATGACAAGGAAGCCGACTCGGAGATGGGTTACAACCGCGGTAACCAGTACATCTATTTTTTCGTGACGCCAGGCAAGCACGTGATCAGCTCCAAGGCTGAAAACTGGGCGGACATGCCAATCGACGTCAAGGCCGGTGAGGTGGTTTACCTCAAGCAGGAAGTCGAAATGGGCTTTGCCGTGGCGCGCAACAGCCTCAAAGTGCTGAGCGATCTGGAAGGCCGTTATCTGGTCAAGGATGCGTCCTTGGGCACCGTGGCAAAAGAAAGCAAGTAAGTTAAAAGCGCTTAAGGCGGCCGAGCTCGGAGCCTGGCCGTTGTCGCTGTTCATCCGCCTTGCACACTTAGCTTGATAAGGGGCTGACACGCGACTCTTCAACCCTCGTTGACTGACACGCGACATAAGCCGGAGTGGCACCGTATGGACGCAAATCCCCCGCTAAACGCCCGACCCTTCCGGCCGCAATTGTTTAGACCCAAGGAAGCTTTCAATGAAACTGCATCGTCTGTTTATCTCGCTCGCTGCGCTGGTGACCTGCACCAGCAGCTTCGCCGCGGCGCCTGCCCTGCAAAGTTTTCTCGCCTGCGACCAGAACTCCCTGGCGGTGGTAAGCCAGCCAGGGCTCAAGGAGCGTGTCGCCCATAAGGTGGAGAACGGCAAGATCACGCTCAGCGGCGGCACAAAATCCGATATGGGCCAGCGCTGGATGTTCGACACGCCACTGACGCTTGATGGTATGACCTTGACCGGCTTTTTCGCCGAAGACCAGGACCTGATGGGCTCGCGCATCATCAACTGGGGTTTCTACACCGAGCAGGCGCCCGACGCGCTTTACGCACAACTGAGTAAAGTACCGGGTACGGGGTTGGAGAAAGCCAACGGTATCTACGCGCGTGCGCAGATCTGGTCGCAGAAGCAATCAGCCTGGGTACCGGAGGGCGGCGATGACAACGCGGGCAAGCTGGTCACCGATACGGCCGAACGCATCTTGATGGTCGAGCCCGCACCCAGTGACCTGGCCAAGACCAGCAAAGGCATGATCACCTGTTCGGTTCAGGGTGCGGTGAGCGCAGCGATGCTCAAGACCACTCGACCTGACCTGATCAAGTGAACTGAGGTCGGCAACGATACCGCGGGCATGCTGAATGCCTGCGGTGTTCTCTGGTTTTTCGCGAGCAAGCTCGCTCCTACAGAGGGCGGGGTTACAGCAACTTGCGCTGCACCGCTTCATCCAGCGTGCTGCGCGTCAACGCCTCGACCACTTCCCGCGTGTCCGCCTGGAACGGGATGCCCACGATCAGCACCAGGTGCATCCAGGTGCGTACCGACTCACTCTTTTTGACGCGCCCGAGTTCTTTGCCGTCTTTGTCCTTGAACACGGTTTCCAGGGTGAAGGTGTTCTTCGCCGTGGACGGGATGATGAAGAACGTCACGCCAGTGATGATCGCGGAGGCCATGCTGAACTGTTCGTTGTTGTACAGGGTGGCGTCGGCGTAGATGTCCGAGTCGACCTTGTCGGTGCTCACCCGCGAGAAGCGGTTGGACTGGCGAAACGAATCCGCCACGGCCCTTTCCCACAACGCCGCCGGAGCGCCGGCGGCGGTGTTGCCCGGGCCGCTGTTGACCTGGTTGAGCGCGGTGGTGCGCACGAACGCGGTGGGTTTTTGCGCCGGTGCGTTGGCGGTCGGCGGCCAGGTTTGCACGGGAGGCAGTTCGTGTTGCGAGTAAGACACGCAACCTGTCAGCAAGATGGCCGCGAGGACCAGGCTGTGTTTGATCAATCCTTTCATGTGTCGCTCCTTGAAATTACGGTTTGGCCAGCTTGGCAGTGGCGCTGTCGAGCAGTTGCGCGACCAGTTCGTTCAGTTGCTTGGCGCCCATGGTCGGGGCCCAGTATTCGCGACCGTAGAGGCCGACGTTGCGCTCGAACTTGACCTCGTGTTTGGCGCTCGCCAGTTGCTTGCCCTCGCGATCGACGATCACCAGGTCGCCGGCCACGTCGAAGGTGTCGACGTAGATCGGGCCGTTGACCCAGATCCAGACCGTCAGCGTCAGCAAGGCGCCGGGGACATAGCCCGGGTGGATGCCACGGTGGCCCTTGAGGGAGGTCATGTTGAACTTGAGCGACACGTCCTGCTCGCCCAGGCGCACGGGGTATTCGGTGACCTGCTTGAAGTAGCCCGCAGTACTCACGTACTGATTGAGCTGGGCGGTGAGCGAGCGGCTGATGGCAGTTTTGTTGGCGTCGTTGACGTCGGCGACGCTCACCGTCACATCGGCGACTTGTGCGCTGCGCGGGCTGGTGACGGCGGCGGGGTGGAGCGGGGCGCCAATGGGGCCGGTGACGGTGTAGGACACACAACCGGTCATCGACAGGGCGGCGATCAGGGTCGCTGCTCGGAAGAGGTTTTTCAACACGCAATATCCCTATTAATAAGTGAGCCAAGTCACTGTCTCGACCGACTGGCCGAAAACTTGAGGAATGTGCGTCACCGCACGCGCTCCGACGAAACACCTTGAGAACCCCTCTCAACCCCGTAAAATGCCGCAGCCGTTGCGACACGACATGTTCAGGGATGAAGTCAGTTACGCGCGTGTTCTTGCCGTTTAGCAGGCTTGCCTCCCTCCCTGAAACTGCCGCCCTTGGCCCGACGCCTTCGACCTCGAAGGAGTGGGTATCGCCTCGTGCCCGGTTTCCCGTTACACCGAGCTCTGCTGACTTCCTCACTTTAGGAGCAACATGTGAAAACACTGTCCCAAATCCTGCTCTCCGGCCTTGCCGCTGCAGCGCTGCTGACCGTGGCCGGTTGCGCCACGGAGAGCAACCGCGCGATGCCGGTGGAACAAGTCGCCAGCGCCAACATCGCTTATTCCGGCGTGCGCGTGCCGATTGCCGTGGGCAAGTTCGATAACCGCTCCAGCTACATGCGCGGCATCTTCTCCGACGGCGTCGACCGTCTCGGCGGCCAGGCCAAGACCATCCTGATCACCCACTTGCAGCAGACCAACCGCTTCAGCGTGCTGGACCGCGACAACATGGGCGAAATCTCCCAGGAAGCCGCGATCAAAGGCACCGTGCAGAAGCTCAAAGGCGCTGATTACGTGGTGACCGGCGATGTGACCGAGTTCGGCCGCAAAGAAACCGGCGACCGCCAGTTGTTCGGCATTCTCGGCCGTGGCAAGACGCAAGTGGCCTACGCCAAGGTCGCGCTGAATATCGTCAACATCAGCACCTCCGAAGTGGTGTATTCCACCCAGGGCGCCGGTGAGTACGCGCTGTCCAACCGTGAAGTGATCGGCTTCGGCGGCACCGCCAGCTACGACTCCACCCTCAATGGCAAGGTGCTCGACCTGGCCATGCGCGAAGCGATCAACCGCTTGGTCGACGGCATCAACGCCGGCGCCTGGAACCCGCGCAACTGATCAGCAACACCTCAAGGAGCAATACACGGATGAGCAAGGCAGTGAAGTTGGCGCTGATGCTGACAGCAATCGCGACGGTCGCCGGGTGCCAGACGGCGCCCCAACCCCTGTATCAATGGGAAAGCTACCAGCCGCAGGTTTACGAGTACTTCAAGGGCGAGCCCAAGGAAGCGCAGGTCGAGGCCCTGGAGCGCGATCTGCAAAAGATCAACGCCAGTGGCCGCAAAGCGCCGCCGGGTTACCACGCCCACCTGGGCATGCTGTACCTGAGCATGGGCAAGGATGACCAGATGGTGCAGGAGTTCCGCACCGAGAAGGCGCTGTTCCCCGAGTCCGCCGCGTATATGGACTTTTTGCTGAAAAACGCCAAGACCGGAGTCGCCACTAAATGAGCCTATTGAAACTCACCGGCGCCTTGCTCGCCCTGGCCTTGCTCGGCGGTTGCGCTGCACCCAAGACCATTGATTACACGGCGTACAAGCAGGCGCGGCCGAAGTCGATCCTGGTGCTGCCGCCGATCAATGAATCGCCGGAAGTGCAGGCGTCCTACAGCATGGTCTCGCAGGTGACCTACCCGTTGGCCGAAGCCGGCTACTACGTGCTGCCGATTGCCCTGGTGGACGAAACCTTCCGCCAGAACGGCCTGACCACCGCCAACGATATCCAGGGCGTGGCGCCGGCCAAGCTGCATGACATCTTCGGTGCGGATGCGGCGCTGTACATCACCGTCAGCGAATACGGCACCCAGTACATGCTGATCTCCAGCAACACCACGGTGACTGCTTCGGCCAAACTGGTGGACCTGCGCACCGGCACCACCCTGTGGACCGGCTCGGCGCGCGCGTCCAGCGAGGAAGGCAACAACAACAACGGCGGCGGCCTGGTGGGCATGCTGATCACGGCGGCGGTCAAGCAAGTGATCAACAGCTCCACCGACGCGGCGCATCCGATCGCGGGCATCACCAGTGCGCGCCTGCTTTCGGCAGGGCAGCGCACGGGGCTGCTGTACGGTCCGCGTAACCCGAAGTACGGCACGGACTGATCTCACCGACGATCAAATGTGGGAGGGGGCTTGCTCCCGATGGCGGTGGGTCAGTCACCCGATGCAGTGGCTGATACTTGGCAATCGGGAGCAAGCCCCCTCCCACACTGATTGAGGTGTTATCTAAACCAGGATTCGATCCGAACGCTAACGGCGGGGCAGCGCACGGGACTGAGTTAACCGTCTCGATTCTGGCATCACCGAAGATCAAATGTGGGAGGGGACTTGCTCCCGATAGCGGTGGGTCAGTCGCCCGATGCAGTGGCTGATACTTGGCAATCGGGAGCAAGCCCCCTCCCACACTGATCGAGGTGTTATCTAAACCAGGATTCGATCCGAACGCTAACGGC
>NZ_JAKNRV010000114.1:2718-14435 GCF_023072625.1 Pseudomonas emilianonis | reverse complement strand
CTGCAGCAACGCACGGAAGCAACTGGCATAGGCGCTCTCGCGCTCGTCCAAGCGTGCGGCGAGCAACGCCAGCAGGTGCGCCACATCCGCCAGGCCCTCGCGGGCCTCGATGTCTTCGCGGGTCGAGAGGAACTCCAGGTACAGCGGGATATAGTCCGGCAGCTCCTTGACGCCGATGGCAAACCCGGCCTCTTCGTACTGGGCCATCATGTCGACCATGGCCTGGCCACGGTCACGAGACTCGCCGTGGACGTGTTCGAACAGCAGCAACGACAGCGAACGCCCCCGGCCGAACAACGCGCCGTAGTGTTCCTGGCCATCCATCAGGTCATTGGCGCAGATCAGCTCGAGCAACTCGAACAACGCGCCGCGCTGCTTGGGGCTGATTTCCCGCGACTCGATGATCGCCTGTTCCAGTTCGTCGCGGCCGTTCACCAGGGTTTCGGTGGGGTAGTCCAGCAGCAACGAAATCACTTTAAGAATGCGCATGGCTCAGTCCTCCCAGATCTGGACGGTTTTCAGCACGTCGCGGCGGTTGGCCTTCTTGGCGCCGAACATGTTGGTGTCGGAGCTGCCGCTGCAACCGCTGCCGAAGCTGAAACCACAGCCGGAGCGTTCGGCGAACGCATCGCTCATGGCGTCTTCACGGTGCGCGCTCGGCACCACAAAGCGGTCTTCGTAGTTGGCGATCGCCAGGTAGCGGTACATCTCTTCCACCTGTTCCACGCTCAGGCCGACGTCTTCGAGCACTTGCAGGTCCTGCACGCCGTCGACTTGCTGGGAGCGTTTGTAGGCACGCATCGCCAACAGGCGTTTGAGCGCACGCTTGACCGGTTTTTCATCGCCGGCGGTCAGCAGGTTGGCCAGGTAACGCAGCGGAATGCGCAGGCTGTCGACATCCGGGATCACCCCGTTCATGCCCACGGTACCGGCGGCTGCGGCGTTCTGGATCGGCGACAGTGGCGGCACGTACCAGACCATCGGCAAGGTGCGGTATTCCGGGTGCAGCGGCAGTGCGAGTTTCCAATCGACGGCCATTTTGTACACCGGCGAGCGCTGCGCCGAGTCGATCACCGACTGCGGCACGCCATCGGCCAGGGCCTGGCGAATCACCGCCGGGTCATTCGGGTCGAGGAAGATTTCCAGCTGCTTCTCGTACAGGTCCTGCTCGTTGGCGGTGCTCGCCACTTCGCTGATGCGGTCAGCGTCGTAGAGCAACACGCCGAGGTAGCGAATCCGGCCGACGCAGGTTTCGGCACACACGGTAGGCATGCCGGCTTCGATGCGTGGGTAGCAGAAGATGCACTTCTCGGACTTGCCGCTCTTCCAGTTGAAGTAGATCTTCTTGTACGGGCAGCCGCTGATGCACATGCGCCAGCCGCGGCACTTTTCCTGGTCGATCAGCACGATGCCGTCTTCTTCACGCTTGTAGATCGCACCGCTCGGGCACGAGGCCGCGCACGCCGGGTTGAGGCAGTGCTCGCACAGGCGCGGCAGGTACATCATGAAGGTGTTTTCGTACTCGCCGTAAATGTCGGCCTGGATCTGGTCGAAGTTCTTGTCCTTGCGGCGCTTGGCGAACTCGGTGCCGAGGATTTCTTCCCAGTTCGGGCCCCACTCGATTTTCTGCATGCGCTTGCCGGACACCAGCGAACGCGGGCGCGCGGTCGGCTGGTGCTCGCCCAAAGGCGCGGTGTGCAGGTGCTGGTAGTCGAAGTCGAACGGCTCGTAGTAGTCGTCCAGGCTCGGCAGGTCAGGGTTGGCGAAGATGTTCGCCAACACGCGGAACTTGCCGCCGATGCGCGGGTTGATCGAGCCGTTGGCGTTGCGCACCCAGCCGCCCTTCCACTTGTCCTGGTTTTCCCATTCTTTGGGGTAACCGATGCCGGGCTTGGACTCGACGTTGTTGAACCAGGCGTATTCCATGCCTTCACGGCTGGTCCAGACGTTTTTGCAGGTGATGGAGCAGGTGTGGCAGCCGATGCATTTGTCCAGGTTCAGGACCATGCCGATCTGTGAGCGAATCTTCATCTCAGTTCTCCTCGATATCAGTCGGCAATGGGCGCGGCAAGTCATCGCCGGTGGAACCATCGAGCCAGTCGACCTTGGCCATTTTGCGCACCACGACAAACTCGTCGCGGTTGCAACCGACCGTGCCGTAGTAGTTGAAACCGTAGGCCTGCTGGGCATAGCCGCCGATCATGTGGGTCGGCTTGAGCACCACGCGGGTTACCGAGTTGTGGTGGCCGCCACGGGTCTTGGTGGTTTCCGAACCCGGCACGTTCACGATGCGTTCCTGGGCGTGGTACATCATCACCATGCCTTCCTTGACGCGCTGGCTGACCACAGCACGGGCGGTCAGTGCGCCGTTGACGTTGAAGCACTCGATCCAGTCGTTGTCCTCGATCCCGGCGCGCTTGGCGTCGATTTCCGAGAGCCACACAATCGGGCCGCCACGGCTCAGGGTGAGCATCAGCAGGTTGTCGCTGTAGGTGCTGTGGATGCCCCACTTCTGGTGCGGGGTGATCCAGTTCAGCACGATCTCGGTTTCGCCATTGCTGCGCTTGCCCTTCACACCTTCGATGGTCTTGGTGTTGACCGGTGGCCGGTAGCTCATCAACTGCTCGCCGAACGCCTGCATCCACGGGTGATCCTGGTAGAACTGCTGGCGGCCGGTGATGGTGCGCCATGGGATGTTTTCATGGACGTTGGTGTAGCCGGCGTTGTAGCTCACGTGTTCGTCTTCCAGGCCAGACCAGGTCGGGCTGGAGATGATCTTGCGCGGCTGCGCCTGGATATCGCGGAAGCGGATCGCTTCATGGGCCTTGGAGATCGCCAGGTGGCTGTGGTCGATGCCGGTGAATTCCGACAGCGCGGCCCAGGCTTTCAAGGCGACCTTGCCGTTGGTTTCCGGGGCCAGGGACAGGATCACCTCGGCGGCGTCGATAGCCGTGTCGATTTTCGGCCGACCATGGCTGATCCCGGCATCGTTTTCGTGATGGTTGAGTTCGCCGAGGAACTCGACTTCTTCATCGGTGTTCCAGTTGATGCCCTTGCCGCCGTTGCCGAGTTTTTCCAGCATCGGGCCCAGCGACGAGAACTGCTTGTAGATGTTCGGGTAGTCGCGTTCCACCACGGCAATGTTCGGAGCATTCTTGCCGGGCACCGGGGCCACGCGTGCGCTTTTCCAGTCGGTGCCGCCAAACGGCTGGGCCAGTTCGCCGACGCTGTCGTGCATCAGCGGTACGGTAACCAGGTCTTGTTCCACGCCCAAGTGGCCGACCGACATGGCCGAGAACGCCTTGGCGATGCCCTTGTAGATTTCCCAGTCGGAGCGCGATTCCCACGCCGGGTCGATGGCCGCCGACAACGGGTGGATGAACGGGTGCATGTCCGAGGTGTTCATGTCGTCTTTTTCGTACCAGGTGGCGGTCGGCAAGACGATGTCGGAGTACACGCAGGTGGAGGACATGCGGAAGTCCAAGGTGGTCACCAGGTCGAGCTTGCCGATGGCGCCGTCCTCGACCCATTCGGCCTCGGTCGGTTTGCACTCGGTGCTGTGGCCGATGTCTTCGTTCATCACGCCGTTCTTGGTGCCCAACAGGTACTTGAGCATGTACTCATGGCCCTTGCCCGACGAACCGAGCAGGTTGGAGCGCCAGATGAACATGTTGCGCGGGAAGTTCACCGGGCTGTCCGGCTGTTCGCAGGCAAAGCGCAGGCTGCCGTCCTGCCAGGACTTGACCACGTAGTCTTTCGGCGTCATGCCAGCGGCGGCCGCCTCACGGCAGATATGCAGCGGGTTGGTGTTGAGCTGCGGCGCGCTGGGCAACCAGCCGGCGCGTTCGGCGCGGATGTTGTAGTCCAGCGCGTGTTCGGGGAACTGCGACTTGTCGGCCAGTGGCGAGAGCACATCGTGCATGCTCATTTTCTCGTGGCGCCATTGCGAACTGTGGCCGTAGAAGAAGCTGGTGCCGTTCATCTGGCGCGGTGGGCGGTTCCAGTCGAGGCCGAAGGCCAGGGGCAGCCAGCCGCATTGCGGGCGCAGTTTTTCCTGGCCGACGTAGTGGGCCCAGCCGCCGCCGGTCTGGCCGACGCAACCGCAGAGCATGAGCATGTTGATCAGCCCACGGTAGTTCATGTCCATGTGGTACCAGTGATTCATCGCCGCGCCGACGATGATCATCGAGCGACCCTTGGTCTTGTCGGCGTTGTCGGCGAACTCACGGGCGATCTGGATGGCTTTCTCGCGGCTGACGCCGGTGATCGCTTCCTGCCACGCCGGGGTGCCCGGCACGCTGGCGTCGTCGTAGTCCTTGGCCACGTTGTGGCCGCCCAGGCCACGGTCGATGGCCAGGTTGGCCGCCGACAGGTCGAACACGGTCGCCACCTTGGCCACACTGCCGTCGGCCAGGGTCACGTTGTGCACCGGCACGCGGCGGTACTGCACCGCCTCGCCGGCCACGTGCTGGAAATGCTCCTGGACTTCGCCGGCAAAATACGGGAACGCGACTTCGGCGACGTCGTCACCGATCAGGCTGAGTTTCAGGTCGATCGCGCGGCCTTCGCCGCCCTCTTTGGCGAGGATGTTCCACTTGCCCTTCTCGCCCCAGCGATAGCCGATGGAGCCTTGCGGCGAGACCAGTTCGCCGCTCTCGTCGAGGGCGATGGTTTTCCATTCCGGGTTGTTGTCCTGACCGAGGTTGCCGGTGAGGTCCGAGGCGCGCAGGAAGCGGTCGGGCTGGAAGCCTGCGCCCGGGGCGAAACCGGTCATGGGCTTGAGCATCACCAGCACTGGCAAGTCGGTGAAACGCTTGGCGTAGTCGGTGAAGTAGGCGCTCGGTTTGTCCAGGTGAAATTCTTTGAAGATCACATGATTGAAGGCCTGGGCCAGCGCGGCGTCGGTGCCCTGCTTGGGGTTGAGCCACAGGTCGGTGAGCTTGGCCACTTCCGAATAGTCGGGGGTGATCGCCACGGTCTTGGTGCCCTTGTAGCGCACCTCGGTGAAGAAGTGCGCGTCCGGGGTACGGGTCTGCGGAACGTTCGAACCCCAGGCGATGATGTAGTTGGAGTTGTACCAGTCGGCCGATTCCGGCACGTCGGTCTGCTCGCCCCACACCATCGGCGAGGCCGGTGGCAGGTCGCAGTACCAGTCGTAGAAGCTCAGGCACACGCCGCCGATCAGCGACAGGTAACGCGAACCCGCCGCGTAGCTGACCATGGACATGGCCGGGATCGGCGAGAAGCCGACGATGCGGTCCGGGCCGTATTGCTTGATGGTGTAGACGTTGGAGGCGGCGATGATTTCATTCACCTCCTCCCAGTTCGAGCGAATGAAACCGCCCATGCCGCGCTTGCTCTTGTAGGAGTCGGCCTTGGCCTTGTCCTCGACAATGCTCGCCCAGGCTTCCACCGGCGCCAGGGTCTGGCGCGCTTCACGCCACAGCTTGAGCAGCGGCTTGCGGATCTTCGGGTACTTGAGCCGGTTGGCACTATAGATGTACCAGCTGTAGCTCGCACCACGCGGGCAGCCACGAGGTTCATGGTTGGGCAGGTCGTTGCGGGTGCGCGGGTAATCGGTCTGCTGGGTTTCCCAGGTGATCAGGCCGTTCTTCACGTAGATCTTCCACGAGCAGGAGCCGGTGCAGTTCACGCCGTGGGTGGAACGCACGATCTTGTCGTACTGCCAGCGCGAACGGTAGACGTTTTCCCAGTCACGGGACTCTTTGCGAGTCTCACCGTGGCCGTCGGAGAATTCGTTTTGTTTGCGGTTGAAGAACCGCAGTTGATCCAATAAATGACTCATGGTGCTTTCCTCATCAGGCGTGCTGCGGGGTGCGTTGCCCCGCGAATTCAGGTCGGACTAGCAGGGTGTGGCGCAGCCTTTGCGGGCATACCACCACCAGGTCACGACGATGCAGCTCAGGTAGAAACCGACAAACATGTAGAAGGCCATCGCCGGGCTGCCGGTGGCGGCCATGGAGGTGCCGAAGGACTTGGGAATAAAGAACGCACCGAAGGCGCCCATCGCCGAACTGAACCCCAGCACCGCAGCCGATTCCTTGCCGGCATTCTTGATGGCCTGCTCGCGCTCGGCGGCGGATTTACCGGCGCTGGCTTTCTCGTGCTGGGTGCGGAAGATCACCGGGATCATGCGGAAGGTGGAGCCGTTGCCCACGCCAGTGGTGATGAACAGCAACATGAACATCCCGAGGAAACCGTAGAAATTGCCGCCCTGGCCGTTCTGCGGCAGGAAGTGCAGCACGCCGAACACCATCACGATCATCAGCACGAAGTTCCACAGGGTCACCCGCGCGCCGCCCAGTTTGTCCGCCAGCCAGCCGCCCAGTGGGCGTACCAGGGCGCCGACCAGCGGGCCGAGGAAGGCAAACTTCAACGCCACCACGTCCGGAAACGAGGTTTTGATCAGCAGCGGGAACGCCGCCGAAAAGCCGATGAACGAACCGAAGGTCGCCAGGTACAACCAGCACATCAGCCAGTTGTGCTTGCGCTTGAAGATCACCGCCTGCTCGCTGAACGAAGCGCGGGCGCTGGACAGGTCATTCATGCCGAACCAGGCCGCCACGGTGACGGTGAGGATGAACGGCACCCAGATGAACCCTGCGTTTTGCAGCCACAACTGGCTACCGTCAGGCAGGGTTTGCGCTTGCCCGCCGACCATGCCGAACACCCCGAAGGTGATCACCAGCGGCACGCAGAACTGCATCACCGACACGCCAAGATTACCGAGGCCGGCGTTCAGGCCCAGGGCCGTGCCCTGCTGCGACTTGGGGTAAAAGAAGCTGATGTTGGACATGCTGGAGGCAAAGTTGCCGCCGCCAAACCCGCACAGCAAGGCGATCAGTACGAACACGCTGTAAGGGGTGTTGGGGTCTTGCACCGCGAAGCCCATCCACAGCGCCGGCAGCAACAGCGACGCGGTGCTCAGGGCGGTCCAGCGGCGTCCGCCGAAGATCGGCACCATGAACGAATAGAACACCCGCAAGGTCGCGCCGGACAGGCCGGGCAACGCCGCCAGCCAGAACAGCTGGTCGGTGGTGAAGCTGAAGCCGATGGCGTTCAGGCGCACGATCACCGTGCTCCACACCATCCACACGGCGAAGGCCAGGAGCAGTGCGGGAATCGAGATCCACAGGTTGCGGGTAGCGGTCTTTTTGCCGCTGGCCCCCCAGAACGCGGGGTCCTCGGGGCGCCAGTCGTGAATCACCGGGCCCGACTCGGGCTTTTGCGCGATGGACATGTTCATTCTCCTTGGAGACGTTGGGCGGTGTGGCCCAGCAGCGGTTGTTTGCGGATTTCGCTGAGGTACATCCAGGTCAGGGACACCCAGACCACGCCGTACATCAACATGAAGCAGGACGAGCGCACGCCGGTGAGGTCCACCAGGGCGCCAAACAGAATCGGCAGCACAAAGCCCCCGAGGCCGCCGGCCAGGCCGACGATGCCGGACACCGCGCCCATGTTCTGCGGGTAGTCATTGGCGATGTACTTGAATACCGAGGCCTTGCCGAACGCGAAGGCGATGCCCATCACGAACAGCAGCACGGTGAACAGGGTGGGGTTGAGACCGATGTGCAAATCCAGCGGACCGTTGACGGTCATCACTTGCAGTTGGGTCTGCGGGTAGCTGAGCAGGAACAGGCAGATCCAGCTCACCCACAACACCCACCAGGTCACGCTCTGGGCGCCCCAGCGGTCAGACATCCAACCGCCGACCGCGCGCAGCACGCCACCGGGCAGGGAGAAACAGGCGGCCAGCAGCGCGGCGCTTTGCAGGCTGAAACCGTATTCCTGCACGTAGTATTTGGTCATCCACAACGCCAGGCCGACGTAGCCGCCGAAGACAATCGAGTAGTACTGGCAGTAGCGCCACACGGCCGGGTCTTTAAGGCACCGCAGTTGCTCGCGCAAGGTGGCGCCACCGGCACTGCGGTGGGCCTTGTTTTCGCTGGTGAGGAACCAGAACAGCAGCGCGGTGATGAACAGGATCGCGCCGAACACCTTGGGCACCAGGTGCCAGGTGCCAAGGGCGATCAGCGCCGGGGCAAGGAATTTGGTGACCGCAGCCCCGGCGTTACCGGCGCCGAACACGCCCATGGCAAAGCCCTGGTTCTCCTTGTCGAACCATTTGGCGACATAGGCGATGCCCACCGAAAACGAACCGCCAGCCAGGCCGACAAACAGGCCCAGCACCAGGAACTGCCAATAGGCGGTGGCGTAGGTGATCAGGTACAGCGGCAGGACGCAGGCCAGCATCAACAGGAAGAACACGATGCGCCCGCCGAAACGGTCGGTCAGCAAGCCCAATGGCAAGCGCACCAGGGAACCGGTCAAGACCGGCGTGGCGGCCAGCAGGCCGAACTGGGTTTCGTTGAGTTGCAGCAGCTCTTTGATGGGCACGCCCAACACGGCGAACATCATCCACACCATAAAGCAGACGGTGAAGGCCAGCGTGCTCATGCCCAGCACCAAGCCTTGTCTTATACGGGGTTGAGTCACGGTATGCGCTCCAGAAGGTGATTTCATGAGCGCAGGTTAGGGGCGCCCCCCCCCGCAGAACTTGACGCAGATCAACGTCCACCTGGGGGGTATAAGGCTATGCTGACCGCACATACCTCTAAGGAGGTAGTCCCTATAACAAGATAAAGTCTTTATTTATCAATGGATTGATCTCTTGTGCCGGCGTTTTCCCGTGGGAGGGTTTGCCGGCAACTCTTTAGAGGTAGTGCGCCAGGGATCGCGGTTTTCCAGCTCGTTTTTCCTTTTCAGGTGCCGCCATGCAGGCTTTCTCCCCGCTCCGAATACGCCGTGATGTTTAGCTGGCTGCGCAGCTCCTTGCCCGCGCGCGCCGGCTTGGCCGTGATCCTGATCGCCATCCTGGCCCTCGCCAGTTCCTTGAGCGCGGGGCTGATCGCCTGGTTCAGTCAGGGCGACGCCGCCGCGATCAACACTGCCGGTTCCGTGCGCATGGAGACCTACCACCTGAGCTGGCGACTCGCCGCTGCCGCGCCGGTTGCGGAGATCGACGCCATCACCCAGAGCCTGCAAGGGCGCCTCGACAGCCAGTCGCTCAAGGCGGTGCTGGAAGACGGCCCGAACAGCGCCCTGCTGCAGAGCTACCAACAGATCCAGCAACGCTGGAACGACGAGCTGCGCCCGGCCCTGGCGCGCGGTGATGCGGCGCTGTTCCAGGCCAGCGCACCGGCATTCGTCGAGCAAATGAATCAATTCGTCAGCCTGTTGCAGCAACAGAGCGAACAAAAACAAGGCTGGCAGCAAGGGATCCAGGGCCTGGCGCTGTTCAGCACGCTGATCATCCTGTTGATCGGCCTGTATGAATTGCAGTACGGCGTGGTCAACCCCTTGCAGGAACTGGTACAGGCCACCCGGCGCTTTCGCGACGGCGACTTCAAGATCCGGGTCAACCACCGTTCCGAGGATGAACTGGGGCAACTGGCGCTGAGCTTCAACGCTATGGCCGAGACCATCGAGGCGTCCCACCGCACCCTGGAAAGCCAGGTGCGCCTCAAGACCCTCAACCTGCAACAAGCCAACGCCGCGCTCGAACTGCTGTACCAGAGCAGCAGTAGCCTGGCCACGCGCCTGGCCAATGCCGAAGGCCTGGACGAATTGATCCGGCGCTTCCAGAAACGCCTGCCGGGGTTGCGCCTGTCGCTGTGCCTGCAAGGCCACTTCCTCGCACCGGCCCAGCAGATGCTCGCCTTGCACGGGGGCGACAGCCGCAACGTCTGCGCCATCGGCGATTGCGCGAGCTGCCATAAACACAAAGTCGCGCCGCCGCAGGTATTCAGCATCAGCAACCAGGGCTCGGAACTGGGTGAACTCAAGGCCCACTTCGACGATGGCCATCCCCCGCAGGACTGGGAGAAACAATTGATCCAGGCCCTGGCCAACCTGATCGGCACCTCGCTGTCGCTCAAACGCCAGCGCGAACAGGATCATCGTTTACTGCTGCTTGACGAGCGCACCATCATCGCCCGGGAACTGCACGACTCCCTGGCCCAGGCGCTGTCGTACATGAAACTGCAAGTCAGCCGCATGCAAACCCTGATCCGCCGTGGCGAGCCGGTGGAGACCCTGACCACCGTCACCGCCGAACTGCGCGACGGCCTGAACAACGCCTACCGCCAACTGCGCGAGCTGCTGACCACCTTCCGCCTGCAAATCCACGATGCCGGGCTGGTACAGGAACTCTCGGACACCGCCGAAGAGTTCTCCCGGCGCGGCGAATTCCAGGTGCACCTGCACGTCGACGCGCTCGCCTTCCAATTGTCGGCCAGCGAGCAGATCCACTTGCTGCAAATCACCCGCGAGGCCCTGTCCAACTGCCTGCGCCACGCCCATGCGCAAAACGCCTGGCTGCAACTGCGCCAGGAAGGCGAGACCGTAAGCCTGAGCATCGAGGACGACGGCCGTGGCTTTTGCGGCGCCGTCGACCAACGCGAACACCACGGCCTGACCATCATGGACGAACGTGCACGCAGCCTGCACGGCCAACTCGACATCGTCCCCCGCGAGCCCCAGGGAACGCGGGTGCAAATGCGCTTTCAACCGGAATTTCTCGGGCAACCTCTACAAGGCAACCTCCCATGAGCACACTCCCCCGCCACCGTATCCTGCTGGTCGACGATCACCCGATGATGCGCCGCGGCATGCGTCAGATACTCGAGTTGGAAGACGATTTGCAGGTGGTCGGCGAAGCCGGCAATGGCCAGGAAGCCTTGGACCAGATCGAGAGCCTGCAACCGGACCTGGTGCTGCTGGACAACAACATGCCGCAGATGAACGGCCTGGAAACCCTGCGCCGCCTGCGCGCCATGAACTATGCGGGCAAGGTGCTGCTGTTTACCGTGTCCGATGCCGAGGATGACATTCGCGACGCGCTACGCCTGGATGCCAACGGGTATCTGCTCAAAGACATGGAGCCGGAGTTGGTGGTGGAGTTCATCCGCGATGCGTTGCATGGGGCGTTGGTGATCAGCCCAGGGTTGACGCGGGTGCTGGCCCAGGCGCTGCGTTCGCCGCAACCCCATGCGGCGGTGGATTTGACTGAGCGGGAGCGGCAGGTGCTGCGCACGATTGCCAGTGGGTATAGCAATAAGGTGATCGGGCATAAGCTGGGGATTACCGAGGGGACGGTGAAGGTGCACGTGAAGAATTTGCTGCATAAGTTGGGGTTGCGGTCACGGGTGGAAGCGGCGGTTTGGGCGATGGAGCATTTGCGGCAGGCGGGGTGAACTTGGCGGCCTCCGGGCCGACCAGGCTGCTTTGGTATTGGGTACATATTCGTTTTTTGGGTCATGGCGGCGGGTGGTTCCGCTCTTACAGCGGGTCACTTTGGAAAAGCCGGAATGCCGGCCCAGCCCAACGCAACCAAAGGCCTCTTGCCCCAACACTCGGCACCTCGCTAGTGCTTGGTGAGCCTAAGATCAAGATCAAAAACCAGAGCTAGAACAAAAGCAGAACGAGTTCTATCTGATCCACGGAGATCAAAATGTGGGAGGGGCTTGCTCCCGATAGCGGTGCATCAGTCATGCATGTAGTGGCTGACACACTGCTATCGGGGGCAAGCCCCCTCCCACATTCTTGACCGCGTTCGGCTTCCAGGATCAGGTCGGCTATAAGCCCGCGCCTAAGAGCCAGAGCCAGAGCCAAAATGAGTTCTATCTGATCCA
>NZ_JAKNRV010000114.1:0-2412 GCF_023072625.1 Pseudomonas emilianonis | reverse complement strand
ATCAGGTCGGCTATAAGCCCGCGCCTAAGAGCCAGAGCCAGAGCCAAAATGAGTTCTATCTGATCCATGGAGATCCAAATGTGGGAGGGGGCTTGCCCCCGATGGCGGTGCATCAGTCATGCATGTAGTGGCTGACACACTGCTATCGGGGGCAAGCCCCCTCCCACATTCTTGACCGCGTTCGGCTTCCAGGATCAGGTCGGCTATAAGCCCGCGCCTAAGAGCCAGAGCCAGAGCCAAAATGAGTTCTATCTGATCCACGGAGATCAAAAAGTGGGAGGGGGCTTGCTCCCGATAGCGGTGCATCAGTCATGCATGTATTGGCTGACACACTGCTATCGGGAGCAAGCCCCCTCCCACTTTTTTGACCGGTCAGGCCGGCTACTGGGGCGCCCCGTTAACCCAAACTCGCCAAACGCGGGAAGAGGTACCCCCTTCGAGGCATATCCCCAAACCCCGGGCCGCCCTACCCTGATGACCCGTGGAGGCCCTTATGCTCACCCATCCCCAAATCGTTCTAACCCTGCGCCGGCATCACCTGTTCAGCCGGTTGCCTGAAAAAACCTTTCAGGATGTCTGCACCCTGGCCAGTCTCAGGCGCTTGCCCAATCACACTCCGCTCATGCATCAGGGCGATCCCGCTGATCGGTTCTTTCTGCTGGTCAGCGGACAGATCAAGCTGCACCGGGTCACGGGTGAGGGTCAGGAGCATCTGGTGGAAGTCATCCACTCCGGCCAGACGTTTGCCGAAGCGCTGCTGTTTACCCAGGCCAAGGCGTACCCGGTGAGTGGCACCGCGCTCAAGGACAGCGTCCTGGTGAGTATCGAAGGCCAACACTATCGCCGGGCGCTGGAAGATCAGCCAGCCATTTGCCTGGCGATTCTGGCGAGCATGAGTATTCACCTGCATCAGCGCCTCCAGGACATCGACACCCTGACCCTGGCCAATGCCAGTCGCCGGGTGATCAATTTCCTGTTCCAGGAGCGCGACGGCGTCAACAACGAGGTGGTGTTGCAGGTGCCCAAGCGCCTGGTGGCGTCGAAGCTGGGGATTCAGCCGGAGACGTTTTCGAGGATTCTGCATCGGCTGGTGGAAGGCGGGTTGATCGAGGTGCGCCAGCGCACCATTCGAATCCTCAACGAAGAGCAGTTGATGGGGTATCAAGCCGGTTGATACCCCCTCGCGGTCAATGCCCGCTGTGCATCATCGGCATCGGTTGCTGCAACAGCGCCAGGTCAATCTGCTCGAAGCGCAACAGCCGGCCCCCGGTATCCGCCGCGACTTTCTGCGCCTGCGCCTCATCGGCAAACGAAGCCAGCACCACGCCCATGGCACCCTTGAGCCCGGTGCCGATCACGTAGTAGGCGGTGCGGGCGTCGATCAGGTGCTTGTCGTCCGGGGCGTCCCACTGGCTGCGGCCCATGTCATGCACGTACAACTTGGCGTCGTCGTGCCGGTTTTCCGGTTGTAGCCACCAGCCGAGCATTTCGGCGGTGGAACAGAATTTCTTCACCCCGTCACGCTCTACCACTTGGCCCTTGGGCCCGGGGAATTGGTTGATCACCATGCCGCAGACGTGGCACTCGTCGTTCGGATGAAACGCCACCGGCGCTTCGCTGAAGCTCGACTCCTGCACCTTGTCGCAGGCGCTCATCAACAAGCCGACCAGCAAGGCCGCCACTACCCGTGTCTTGAAACCCATATCACTCACTCCAACAGTCATAAAAAGTCCTCACGCCGCGCGGCGCCGGAACAGCCCGTAGGCCAGCGCCAGCGGCACGGCCACCCATGCCAGCAGGCACGCCCACAGGGCCAGCGGCGGCACGTCGAGGTCCGACCCCAGGGCCATCACCCCCACGGACTGGGTGCCCGTGCCGAAACCGGAGAGGTTGATCAGCCGATACACGTCGGTCGGGTTGAGCAGCAGCAACCAGGGCAGCCCCTGCGGGTTGAACTGGCCTTTGCTGAGCACCAGCAAGGCCAGCAGCGCCAGGTCGAAAACCAGCACGAAATAGAACCACACGCCCAGCGCCAGCCCGGCGGCGGTGGATTTTTCTGCACACAGGCTGCTCAAGCCATAGGCCATCCCGAGAAAGCACCAACCCAACAAGGCCGAGGTCAGCATGAACCGGCCGAAGGCCCAGAGCAGCATGGCGAAATCCACGGCGTCGACCAGCAGCGCAATCGCGAGCATCGCGCAGCCGAAGCCGAGTACCGTGGCCAGCGCAAGGATCAGCCCATGGCCGACGAACTTGCCGAGCAGGATCTGCCCGCGCCCCAAGGGGTAGGTGAGCAGCAACAACAAGGTGCCACTCTCGTCTTCGCCGACGATCGCGTCATAGGCCAGCAACAGCGCGATCAGCGGCATCAGGAACGTCGCCAGGCTGGCCAGGCTGGCGATGGTCGCCGGG
>NZ_JAKNRV010000113.1:0-14437 GCF_023072625.1 Pseudomonas emilianonis | reverse complement strand
GACGGTGAGCGCTTCCAGCCGGACGTGCTGATTATGTTGCCCGATGACAAGCAGGTGGTGGTGGACTCCAAAGTCAGCCTGACCGCCTATCAACAGTATGTGGCGGCGGACGATGATGTGATCGGCCAGGCGGCGCTCAAACAGCACGTGCTGTCCCTGCGCAATCACGTCAAGGGCCTGGCCGGTAAGGACTACAAGCGCCTGGAGGGCTTGCACAGCCTGGATTTCGTGTTGCTGTTCGTGCCGATTGAAGCCGCTTTTTCCGCAGCCTTGCAGGCCGAGCCCAATCTGTTCCAGGAAGCGTTCGACCGCCATATCGTCATTGTCAGCCCCACCACCTTGCTCGCCACCCTGCGGGTCATCGACAGTCTTTGGAAACAGGAGCGTCAGAGCCAGAACGCCCGGGAAATCGCCGAGCGCGCCGGCTGGCTGTACGACAAGTTCGTGCTGTTTATCCAGGATCTGGATGAAGTGGGCAACCGTCTGCAGCAGTTGGATAAGGCTTACAGCGCGGCGCGGAATAAGCTGACAGATGGTCGCGGTAATCTGGTCAGCCGCACCGAACAATTAAGGTTGCTCGGCGCCCGCGCCAGCAAGAGCCTGCCCGCCGACCTGCTGGAGCGGGCAATGACCGATGCCGACGGTGTGGCGCACTTACCCGAATAGAGTCGGGTCAATGTCGGAGCTATCGAGCCTCGGCAGTGGATTGAGTTCGGCCTGATTAAAGCGGTAGATGCCGACTTAGCAAAGCCCGCAACGCCGCCGGCTTAACCGGCTTGGCCAGATAATCCAGCCCTGCGGCATGCACTTGCGCCACCATCTCCGGACGGCCGTCGGCGCTGATGACCACGCCGGGGATCGGCTCAGCCAACTGCGTGCGCAGCCAAGCCATCAGCTCCGTGCCGGTTTCGCCGTGGTCCAGGTGGTAATCCACCAGCGCCAGTTGTGGGCGCACGCCGTCGGCCAGCAGCGCGGCGCACTGCGCCTGATCGGTGGCGGTCCATACTTCGCAGCCCCAACGCGTCAGCAGACTGCGCATGCCTATCAGGATGCTTTCTTCGTTATCCACACACAGCACCTGCGCGCCACTCAGGGGCAGGCCGTTTTCCTGCACGGTCTTGATCGGCGGGCTGGTCTGGTTGCGAGCCAGCGGCACGCGCACGCTGAACACGCTGCCCTTGCCCGGCCATGAACGCACGCTCAGGTGATGGTCCAATACGCGGCACAGGCCATCGGCGATCGCCAGGCCGAGGCCGAGGCCTTTTTCAGCGCGGGTCTGGTGGCTGTCCAGACGCTTGAACTCCTCGAAAATCACCTTCTGTTTATCCTGCGGGATGCCAGGACCGCGATCCCATACTTCCAGGCTCAGCTCGCCCTCGCGTCGGCGTACGCCCAGCAGCACCGGGCCGTCGGCATAGCGGAACGCATTCGTCAGAAAGTTCTGCAAAATGCGTCGCAGTAACTTGATGTCACTGTCGACCCGCAAATGACTGCCGCGCAAGCGGAAGCGCAAGCCTTGTTCCTGGGCCAGTGCCTTGAATTCGGCGCCGAGTGTGTCGAACAGTTCGTTGAGCACGAACGGCTGGCGTTGCGGGTTGATCTTGCCGTTTTCCAGGCGCGAGATGTCCAGCAGGTCGCTGATCAGGTCTTCGGCGGAACGCAGCGAGCTGTCCAGGTGTTGCACCAGTTGCCGGGCTTCGCTCGACAGGCCATCGTTCTGGTGGGTGAGGGCGGCAGAGAACAGGCGTGCAGCGTTCAGCGGTTGCATCAGGTCATGGCTGACCGCTGCGAGAAAGCGGGTCTTCGATTGGTTCGCGGACTCGGCCACGCCCTTGGCATCGGTGAGCGCCACGTTGAGCTGCGACAGCTCGTGTGTACGCTCGGTGACCCGTCGTTCCAAGCCCTCGTTCGCCTCGGTCAGTGCGTGTTCGGCCTCGCGGAACGCGGTGATGTCGGTGAAACTCATGACGAAACCGCCGCCGGGCATCGGGTTGCCGATCAGTTCGATCACCCGTCCATTCGGGAACAGGCGTTCGGAGGTGTGCGCGCGGCCTTGGCGCATCCAGTGCAGGCGTCGCGCCACATGCACTTCGGCCTCGCCCGGTCCGCACAAGCCGCGCTCGGCGTTGTAGCGAATGATGTCGGCAATCGGCCGGCCGACGCTGATCAAGCCTTCGGGGTAGTTGAACAGCTCCAGGTAACGGCGGTTCCACGCCACTAACTTGAGAGACTGATCCACCACGCTGATGCCCTGGGTGATGTTTTCGATGGCGCCTTGTAGCAGAGCTCGATTGAATTGCAGCACTTCGGAGGCTTCGTCGGCGATCCGTACTACGTCCTCCAGCAGCATGTCCCTACCTTCAATCGCGGCCTTTACGACTGCGCGAGTCGAGGAGGCGCCGAGTACACCCGCCAGCAGGCGTTCGGTATGCGCGATCCAATCGTTATCGGCATTCTGGTTGGGGTTGAAGCCTTTGCCTTGGCGATAGGCGAAGCGGATAAAACTTTGCTGGGCGCGTTCTTCCCCGACAAAGCGCGCGGCCAGGCTCAGCAGGTCGCTGATCTGGACCGACAACATGGAGCGAGTGCTGGCGCGTTGGCTGGTTTCCTGGCCGATGAAGCGCCCGGCCTGCCAGTGTTCGGACACCCGAGTACGCGAGAGCATCGAAACCCAGACGAATAGCGTGAAGTTGCCCGCCAGGGAGAACACGGTGCCCAGGGTCAGCGAGGTGAGGGGCAAGCCGAGCGGGTGGGAATGCAACCAGGTCAGGCCCGGGAAAAGGCTGAGCGACCAGCCCAGGCTTTTCGCGGTAACCGGTAGGACCAAGGTGTAGAACCACAGGAACGTGCCCGCCGCCAAGCCAGCAAACACGCCGCGCCGATTCGCCGGTTTCCAATACAGCGCGCCAAGCATGGCGGGTGCCAGTTGGGTCACTGCGGCGAAAGCGATCTGGCCGATAGTCGCCAGGCTCGCGCTGGAGCCCAGCAATCGGTAGCTGACATAAGCCAGCAGCAGGATGATCACAATGCTGACGCGGCGTACCGACAGCAACCAATGGCGGAACACTTCAAACGGCCGTTCCGCGCTGGAACGGCGCAACAACCAAGGCAGCACCATGTCGTTGGAAACCATGGTCGACAACGCAATGCTCGCAACAATCACCATGCCGGTGGCGGCCGACGCGCCACCAATGAACGCCAGTAAGGCGAGGACCGGATGGGCCTCGGCCAAGGGCAGGCTGATCACGTAGGAATCGGGCGGCACCGAGCCGGGCAAGAGCATTTTGCCGCCGAGGGCGATCGGCACGACAAACAGCGCTGCGAGGATCAGGTACGCAGGGAACACCCATTTGGCCAGGCGCAAATCCTGGGGGTCGATGTTTTCCACGACGGTGACGTGAAACTGCCGGGGCAGGCAGATGATCGCCATCATCGCGACGCCGGTCTGTACCACCATCGTTGGCCAGTTGACGGTTTCTTTCCAGTATTCCTCCAGCCGTGGCGCCAGCATCGCCTGGCTGAACAAATCGCCGAAACCGTCGTAGAGGCCGTAGGTCACAAACGCACCGACCGCGAGAAACGCGAACAGCTTGACTATCGATTCAAAGGCAATCGCCAGCACCATGCCACGGTGGTGTTCGGTGGCGTCGAGGTTGCGCGTACCGAAGACAATGGTGAACAACGCCAGCACCAGCGACACGATCAGCGCCGTGTCCTGAGCTCGGGTGCCGGTAGCATCCGCGCCAGCGCCGATCAGCAGGTTCACCCCAAGTACGATGCCCTTGAGTTGCAGGGCGATGTAAGGCAGCACGCCGACCATGCAGATCAGCGCGACCACCACCGCCAACGATTGGGATTTACCGTAGCGCGCAGCGATAAAGTCAGCGATAGAGGTGATGTTTTCCTGCTTGCTGATCAGAATCATCTTTTGCAGGACCCAAGGGGCCAATACCAGCAACAGCACCGGTCCCAGGTAGATCGGTATAAACGCCCACAGTTGTTCGGCCGCCTGGCCTACGGCGCCGAAGAAGGTCCAACTGGTGCAATAAACGGCCAGCGACAGGCTGTACACCCAGGCACGCATACGCGGCGGCAGCGGCGCATGGCGGCGGTCACCGTAAAAGGCGATGGCAAACATAGTGGCCATATAGGCCAAGGCAACGGCGGCGATCAGCCCGCTGGACAGCGTCATGGTAACTCCGGACATAAACACACCCAGGCGTTTCGAGCCCGGTCGGACAGTCTCGCATGATGCCTGGGGATTAGTCAGTGTCGACCAAGGTCTCGTGAGCACTAATGTCGCAGGGGCTGGTGTTAAAGAGGCTCAGCGCGGCGGCAGGGTTTTCTGGCGCAGGATGTAGATCGTCACCAGTATCGCACTGGTCAGCATGAAGCCCCGCGCCCAGGGTAGAGGCACCAGGTAGCAGGAAAAACCGATGCTCAGCCACATCAGGCCGATGGCGTAGACCTTGCCCTTGAGCGGGATGCCATTGCCGTCCAGGTAGTCACGAATCCATGGGCCCAGGCGCGGATGTTCCACCAGCCAGTCGTAGAAACGTGGGGAGCTTCGCGCGAAGCAGGCGGCGGCAAGAAGCAGGAAGGGGGTGGTTGGCAATACCGGCAGGAAAATACCGATCACTCCCAGCGCTACGCTCAGCCAACCGATGGCCAGTAGTGCATAACGCAGGAGCGGCGAGCGCTTGCCCATGGGTATCACGGGCAGGTAACTCAGTGGTGACGTGGCTTGAGGAGCGCCGGTTTTTCGTCAGGGGCGTTGCACAGCAGGTACAGGGCGGTCAGGGCTTCCGGGATCTGTACGATCATGTCGTCCATCAGGTTGGCGTCGGTGGCGATGTCGGAGAACTCCGGCTGGTCGTCGAACAGGCCTGAACCGACCATGATTGGCAGCAGCATTTCGCTGACTTCTTCTTCGGCGGTTTCGAACCAGGCGGCTTCGCGCAGGAACACGCCTTCCATGAAGCCGATGCACCAGCCGCGCAGGTCGGAGTCGTCCGGATCTTCGCCCAGGTCCAGGTCGCACGGCAGCTCGAATTCCTCATCGGAGGCCAGTTGGCGACCGATGTGGGCCTTGAGGGCGAGCAGGGTGGCTTCGATCTCTTCGCGCTGGGCGGCGTCAGCGTAGTGAGGTTCTTCGGCGAACAAGGCGTCGATCCACTCACGGTCCGGCACGATGTCGGAAGAAATCGACAGGGCGGTCAGGTAGCCGTGGGCGGCCACGTAGTCCAGCGCCTCGTCATGCAGCTCATCGGCGTCGAGGAAGGCTTGCAGGCGGGTTAGTTGCTCAGCGAAGGACATTGAAGGGCTACCTTGGGAATAAACGATGCTCAATTCTAGGCTTTCTTGAGCGCCCCGGCCAGCCACACTGCATATTTGGCCGGTTTTCGATAGCGGCCGCTATTCGTCAGCCGCGCCCTTTGCCGGCCGACGCTCGGGTATACTGCCGCGTTTTGTGATGCCCCTGCAGGCCAGTGCCAACCCGAGAAAACTTCGCTTACGGATTATTTTCCGTAGAACTGCGTTTTTTCGGCCAGCCTGTAGAGAGGGATTTCGGCGATATTTGGAGTTTTACATGCTCGAGCAGGCTCAACGCGTCCTCAAGGACATCTTCGGCTACGACAGTTTTCGTGGTCGCCAGGGTGCGATCATTGAGCGCGTGGCCAATGGCGGTGATGCCCTCGTCCTGATGCCCACCGGTGGTGGCAAGTCGTTGTGTTTCCAGGTGCCGGCGTTGCTGCGTAACGGTCTCGCCGTGGTGGTGTCGCCGTTGATCGCGCTGATGGACGACCAGGTGGCGACCCTCGAAGAGCTTGGTGTTGCCGCCGCCGCGTTGAACTCCACGCTCAGCGCAGAACAGCAGCGCGACCTGGCCGCGCGTATCAAGCGTGGCGAAGTGAAAATGCTCTACCTGGCCCCCGAGCGCCTGGTGCAGCCGCGCATGCTGGCCTTCCTGCAGAGCCTGGAAATCGCCCTGTTCGCCATCGATGAAGCTCACTGCGTATCGCAATGGGGTCACGATTTCCGCCGTGAATACCTGCAGTTGGGGCAGTTGGCGGAACTGTTCCCCGACGTTCCGCGTATCGCCCTGACCGCCACCGCCGACAAGCGTACCCGCGAAGAAATCGTCGAGCGCCTGCATTTGCAGAACGCCGAGCGCTTCCTGTCGAGCTTTGACCGGCCGAATATTTTTTACCGCATCGTGCCTAAAGAACAGCCGCGCAAGCAGTTGCTGGCGTTCCTGTCCGAGCGGCGCAGCGATGCAGGCATCGTCTATTGCCTGTCACGCAAGAAGGTCGACGAAGTGGCCGCCTTCCTGTGCGAGCAGGGTTATCCGGCATTGCCTTACCACGCGGGCTTGCCCAACGAATTGCGTGCTTATCATCAGAAGCGCTTCCTCAACGAGGAAGGCCTGATCATGGTGGCAACCATCGCGTTCGGCATGGGCATCGACAAGTCCAACGTGCGCTTCGTGGCTCATATGGACCTGCCCAAGTCCCTCGAGGCTTATTACCAGGAAACCGGGCGTGCCGGCCGTGATGGCCTGCCGGCCGATGCGTGGATGGTCTACGGCCTGCAAGACGTGGTGATGCTCAAGCAAATGCTGCAGAACTCCGAAGGTGACGAGCGCCACAAACGCCTGGAGCAGCACAAGCTCGACGCCATGCTGTCACTCTGCGAAGAGACGCGTTGCCGCCGCCAGACCCTGCTGGCGTATTTCGACGAAGACATGCCCGAACCCTGCGGCCATTGCGACAACTGCGTGGACGGCGTGCAAACCTGGGATGCCACTGAGCCGGCGCGCCAGGGCTTGTCCGCGATCTACCGCACCGGTCAGCGTTATGGCGTCGGCCATCTGGTGGATGTGTTGCTGGGCAAGGACAACGAGAAGGTGCGTAGCTTCGGCCACGAGAAACTCTCGGTCTACGGCGTGGGCAAGGCCCGTGCCGAAGGCGAATGGAGATCGCTGTTCCGCCAGATGGTCGCGCGCGGCTTGGTAGACATCGACATCGAAGGCTACGGTGGCCTGCGCTTGAACGACAGTTGCCGGCCGTTACTCAAGGGTGAAGTCAGCCTGGAACTGCGCCGCGACCTCAAGCCGCAGACCACCGCCAAGAGCAGTACCAGCCAGGCCAGCCAACTGGTGCGTTTTGAGGAGCGTGAACAGTGGGAAGCCCTGCGTACCCTGCGGCGCAAACTGGCGCAGGAACACAGCGTGCCGCCTTACGTTATTTTTCCCGACTCGACCTTGCTGGAGATGTTGCGCGAGCAGCCGACCACCCTGGCCGAAATGGGCCGGGTCAGTGGTGTGGGGGCGCGCAAGCTGGAGCGTTATGGCCAGGCTTTCCTCGAAGTGCTCGGCGGCCAGGCCGAAGCGCCGAAGGAAATCGCCGATATTCGCCACGAATTGATCAGCCTGGCGCGGGCCGGCATGACCCCGATCCAGATCGCTGGCCAACTGCAATGCTCGGAGAAAAACGTCTATACGCTGTTGGCCGAATCCATCGGTCAGCAACAGTTGTCGTTAGAGCAGGCTCTTGATTTACCGGAAGATTTGCTCAGCGAAATCCAGGATGCCTTCCTGGACGGTGAAGGCGAATTGCCACCAGTTACGGAGATCGCACCGCTGTTCACCGGGCGGGTTCCCGAGGGGGTTTTGTACTGCGTGCGTGCCGCGTTGCAGTCTGAGTTCGAAATTTAGTGTGCCAATTGCGACAATGTAACGAATCAGTACAGACGAGCGCTTGCCTACTGACATGGCTCATGCTTAGCTGACTAATAATTAGCCATACTTTGTTTTCAGTCTAAACCATGAGTTTTTTATGCCGTTAACCGATCAACACCGTTTTGGCATGCAGTTGGCGCAAATGTCCCGAGGTTGGCGCGCCGAACTGGACCGCCGTTTGGCGGGGCTAGGCTTGTCCCAGGCACGCTGGCTGGTGCTGCTGCACCTGGCTCGTTTCGAAGACGCGCCGACTCAGCGCGAACTGGCACAAAGTGTCGGCGTTGAAGGTCCGACCCTGGCGCGGTTGCTCGACAGCCTGGAAGGCCAAGGACTGGTTCAACGTCAGGCCGTGGTGGAAGATCGCCGGGCCAAGCGCATCCTGCTGTGCGACACCGCCCGACCGTTGATCGAGCAGATTGAAACCATCGCCACTGCGTTGCGCCATGAGTTGTTCGTGGGCGTGGATGAAGAGGACCTGCGGGTTTGCATGCGCGTGCATGGGCACATTCTGGCGAATCTGGAAAAGTCCTGACCTCAAGCACACGGCAGATCAACATATGGGAGCCGGCTTGCCACTGCAAGCCAGCTCCCACATTGGGTTTTACGGTCGACGTTTTAGAAGGTCTGGCCGAGGTTCAGGTACACCGCTTGCTGATTGTCATCATTGAACCCGTAGCTGAAATTCAGCGGTCCCAACGGTGTGTCAAACCCCAGGAAAATGCTCGCGGCGTTGATATAGCCGCTGTCGAACTCATTGTCGTTGTTCCACGCCCGTCCGCGTTCCAATGACGCGCCCAGGTACAGCGGGAAATCCAATGGCAGGTACGAGCGTGGCGTCAGCCGGCGGTAGTACACGGCGCGCATCAAGCTGACGTTCTGCCCCGAGATCGCATCCTGGCGAAACCCCGACAGCTGCCGTGCGCCGCCCAGCAGGAAGCTGGATATCACCACGTCCGAATTATCCATGGTGCGCCCGTAACGGCCGCCCAGTACGAGCGTGTCCGGACCGTGGCTCATGGCCTTGTCCAGCGTGAACTCCCATTGTCGGTAGCGTTGATCCGAACCCAGCCCCGGTTCGAATTCGCGAAAAGCCAGGCCGATGTCTTCGCCTGTGTGGGGGAAGTACACGTTGTCCAGGGAGTCGAAGGAGTACTTCAGCTCGTAGAAGCCTTCGCTGAAGCTCACGCTTGGCAGGTCGCGGTCGCCGATGCGCACATCGGCCTTGCCCCAGGCCTCGCCGACGCCGAAGCGGATCTCGCCGCTGGTGCCGATCTGGCGCCCCACGTTCAGGCCGAAACCGTAGCGTTCCAGGCGGTATTCGGAGATGGGGTCGTTGTCCAGAATCAGTTCCACATTCTGCGCCTGGGCCTTGAGGTAAGGTGCGACGAAGTAGCGCGAGCCGGTGTCCATCGGTTGGTAGAACTCGCTGTACAGCTCCTGCCGATCGCCGATCTGCACCCGCGTCAGCCATTCCGCGCCGAGGCGGTTGATGCCATTCATGCGGTAGCTCGCGCCGAGGTTGAAGGCGCTGTCGCCACGCATATCGTCCGACAGGTTCAGGCCCAGGCGCAGGTAGTCGGTGCCGCTGCGTTTGCCGCGGGCACTGATCACCAGGGTGTTGTCGTGGCCTTTTTTCACCACGCGGTATTGCACCTGTTCGAAGTAATCCAGGCCATACAAGGTGCCCATGTCCACTTGCAGGCGACCCAGGTTCAGCGGCTCGCCCAGGGTTTGGCGGATGTAGTAGCGGATCACGTCGTCGCTGACTTTCGAGTTGTTCTCCACGCTGATCGCGGTAATGATCGGGGTCCGTTCGCCGGGGGTGCGCGCGGCCACCAGTTCCGGGTCGATCGGTTCGGCGGGGCGCAAGTGGGCCAGGCGCACATCGAGGGCGCGGGTGGCGCGGTAGCCGGCGTCGATTATGTCCTTGGCGCGGCCGAAGTCCGCGACGCCATAGGCGGCCAACGGCGGCTGGATCAGCACATCTTTAGGGTTCAGGGCCTTGAGTTGTTCCTCGGAGTTGCGCCGGGTCATCAGGGTGATGGACTGGTTGAGCACGTCCACCACCGT
This sequence comes from Pseudomonas emilianonis, assembly GCF_023072625.1. Taxonomy (NCBI): domain Bacteria; kingdom Pseudomonadati; phylum Pseudomonadota; class Gammaproteobacteria; order Pseudomonadales; family Pseudomonadaceae; genus Pseudomonas; species Pseudomonas emilianonis. The sequence continues at coordinate 4,626 of NZ_JAKNRV010000113.1, read as the reverse complement.
GGCCAGTTGCTTGCGTGAGCGCAGCGGCGTGCCGATGTCCACCACGATGGCGATGTCGACACCCATCTCCCGCGCCACGTCCAGCGGGATGTTATCGGTCATCCCGCCGTCCACCAGCAGCCGGCCGTCGAGTTCCACCGGCGCGAATACGGCAGGGATCGACATGCTCGCGCGGATTACCTGAGGCAGGTGGCCTTTGCTGAACACCACTTTTTCGCCGGTGGTGATATCGGTTGCGACGGCGCGAAAGGGGATCGGCAGCTTGTCGAAATTTCGCGTGTTGCTGCTGTGGGCGAACATGCTTTCCAGCAGCAGCGCCAGGTTCTGGCCCTGGATGACGCCCAGCGGCAGGCCGAGGCTGCCATCGTCGCGGATACTGAGTTTCTGCTTGATCAGGAAATCCCGGTCATCCTGCTTGCGTCGAAACGGCACATCTTCCCGGGGTGGTGCATCGGAGAGCGCCTGCTGCCAATCGATACCCAGCGCGAGCTTTTCCAGCTCATCGATCTTGTAGCCCGACGCGTACAACCCGCCGATCACCGCGCCCATGCTGGTGCCGGCAATCGCATCGATATGAATCCCTTGTTCCTCCAGGGCCTTGAGCACGCCGATATGGGCGAGCCCGCGCGCGGCACCGCCGGACAGCACCAGGCCGATTTTCGGGCGTGGCGTTTCAACCGCATCGGCAAGGAGCGGCAGCAGGCAGAGCAACAGGCAGGACAGCAGGCGGTGCATCATGAATCTCGGGGCTGGACGATAAAGGCCGGTATTATAGCCACCCGACCCTCCAAGCCCGTTACGCCAGGAACCTGTCAAATTATGTCGCTGAGCAAACCCGAGATCGTCATCACCTATTGCACGCAGTGCCAGTGGTTGCTGCGCGCCGCGTGGCTAGCCCAGGAACTGTTGAGTACCTTCGCTGAAGACCTAGGCAAAGTGGCGCTGGAGCCGGCGACCGGCGGCGCGTTTCGCATTACCTGCGACGGCGTGCAGATCTGGGAGCGCAAGGCTGATGGCGGCTTCCCGGAGGCCAAAGTGCTCAAGCAACGTGTGCGCGACCAGATCGACCCGCAGCGCGACCTGGGGCACAACGATCGTAAGTAATGAAGGCCACCGCCGCACAAGGGCGGTGACCGGTTGGTGCGTGCTTACTTGGCGGCCATCTTGCTCTTGATGAAGCCGATGACCCACGTCAGCACCAGGCCGCCGACGCCACCGCCGACAATATTGCTGCCGACCGTCGCGACATCCAGCGCTTCGCCACCGGGCGTGCCCGTCAGCGCCGAGACGATCTGGCCCAGCACCAGGCCACCGACACCACCGAGGAGGGTATTGAGCCCGGTACCCAGGCTCTGTTTGGTCATCCCCGCCAAATTACCGCCGACGGCACCGCTGATGATCTGAACGAGCAAGATGATAAACATTTCCATGATGCAACTCCTGCATAGCGTTAATGGAGTGACCACTCGCTTGCAGCAACTTCATACATCCTGGCTGTCGTCGAGGAGTCTTTATCCGTAGACGACGACACACTGTTGCGGATGGGCAGAGTATAGATCAGGCCGCTGCAGCCGGCTGTTTGGCCTGGCTGGCGCTGCCCATCAGGCCGGACAGCACGATGGCGACGATGATCAGCGCGCCGCCCAGCAGCATGCGCAAGGTCGGGGTTTCGGCAAACAACAGCCAGGCGACGCTGATGCCGTAGACCGGTTCCATGGCGAACACCACCGAGGCGGTGCGGGCCTTGATCACCGCGAGGCTGGCGACAAACAGGCTGTGGGCCAGGCCGGTACAGAACACGCCGAGCAGGCCGATCCACAGCCAGTCGAGCGCGCGCACATCCGCCAGCCCCGGCGCCGCCACGGGCAACAGGCACAATGCGACCACCACGTTCTGGCACAACGCCGCCTGCACCGCTGGAATCCGCCCGGAGCTGGCGCGGTTATTCAGTGACAGCAGGGAGAACAGCAACCCCGAGGCGATGCCCCAGAGCAGGCCGCCCGTGGCTTCGCTGGCGAGGTTGAAGTCCGGTGTCACCAGCACCAGGCCCACCGTGACCAGAGCCACCAGCAACACTTCATTGGCGCGAATGCGCTCGCGGAAGATCAAACCTTCGAGGATCACGGTAAACGCCGGGAACGCGGTAAACCCCAGGGTGGCGACGGCCACGCCGGCGACTTTGACCGCAATGAAGAACGTGACCCAATGCGCCGCCAGCAACACACCGCTGATCACCAGCCGACGCCAGTCGCGCATGTGCAGCTGTTTCCAGGGGGCGTTGCTGGCGAAGCGCGCAAAGATCGCCAGGGCAATCACCGCAAACGCGGCGCGGCCGAACACGATGATGGCCGGTGAGGCGGCCGCCAGCTTGCCGAATACGCCGGTGAGGCCAAACATCAATGCGCCGATATGCAGGGCGCCGAGGGCTGAGCGGGGAGTCATTGCGATCCTTGTAGCAACGGGGTGACAGGCTCGCAGTCTAGAGGCTGGGTGCGTGAGTGTCTGTCGCCTGGCTCGCGATTTTTAGCGCAGGACTCGCTATTTTTTCGTGCGCCGCAGGGCGCTCGGCGCGGCGCCGAATTCGCGCAGCATTGCAGCGGCAAACGCACTTTGCGAGGCATAGCCGACGCGCTCGGCAATCTCGCCGATGGCCAGTGGCGTTTCCCGCAACAGGCCCAAGGCTTTATGCAGGCGGCGACTGCGGATGTAGTCCATGGGCGTCTGCCCACACTCGGCAACAAACCGCGCATGCAGGCGTGCGACGGACAAGTCGGCGATGCGTGCCAGGTCGGCGACTTGCAGGGGATGGGCGACATGCTGTTCGATATGCGCATTGAACGCGGTGTAGGGCAGTCGGCGGCCCGGCACGCTGGGGGCCAGCGGATGATTGAGGCTGGCCAGCAGCAGCACCGCCCCTTGCTGGACGATCAGCGGGTCATCCACCGGGCTGTGCGCCAGCCATTGCACCAACTGGTTTTGCCGCGAATCCAGGGCCAGACGCGTCGGTTGGTCGAGCAGACGGCGGCTGGCATCGGCATGCTCGCCCAACGATTGCAGCACCCAGTGTTCGGTGGGCACATCCAGCACCAGGCATCGGCTGCCGTCGCGACTGCCGCAGGTGTGGTGAGCCGAGAAGGGCAGCACCATCACACTGCTCTCGCGGACCTGGCTGGCGTGTCCATCCACTTCAAGGTCCAGGTGCCCGGACAGGCCAAAGACCAACTGCGCATGGTCATGGCTGTGGGCAATGGGCGCTTCGATGTAATGGCGTAGCGTGAGGGACGCGCTCATTGCGTTCTCCAGGGCAGCAGATCCGCAGTCTACAACGCTTTGCGAGGAGCCTGCGCTGTCATCAGACTGACGCATAGCTGTCATGGGCTATTAATCGCGAGGGCGCAAGCTCGCGAAAACACCGTCGAGGGATGCCCATGACCCGTGCCGAATTCGCCACACCCAGCCGTAAGCAACGGGTTCGTACCCTGTGGATTTCCGATGTGCATTTGGGCACCCGGGATTGCCAGGCCGAACACTTGTCGCAATTCCTCAAGGGCTACCACGCCGACAAGGTGTACTTGGTCGGCGACATCATCGATGGCTGGAAACTGCGCGGCGGCATGTATTGGCCCCAGGCCCACACCAATGTGATCCGCCGCCTGTTGACCATGGCCAAGCGCGGCACGGAGGTGATCTACGTCACCGGCAACCACGACGAATTCCTGCGCCGCTACTCCAAGCTGATCCTGGGCAACATCCAGTTGGTGGACGAAGCCATTCATGTCACCGCCGATGGTCGCCATCTCCTGGTGATCCACGGCGACCAGTTCGATGTGATCACGCGCTATCACCGCTGGTTGGCGTTCCTCGGTGACTCGGCCTACGAGTTCACCCTGACGTTGAACCGTTGGTTGAATCACTGGCGTGCGCGGTATGGCTACGGCTACTGGTCGCTCTCGGCGTATCTGAAGCACAAGGTGAAGACCGCGGTGAGCTTTATCAGCGATTTCGAAGAAGCCATCGCCCATGAAGTGACCCGGCGCGAATTGCATGGGGTGGTGTGTGGGCATATTCACCATGCGGAGATTCGCAAGGTAGGCGAGGTGGACTACCTCAACTGCGGGGATTGGGTGGAGTCGTGTACGGCGTTGATCGAGCACTGGGATGGGAGTATCGAGTTGTATCGCCTGGCGGATGCGCAGGCTAAAGAGGCGCAGCTAAAATCGGAGATGGTCGCGGGCTAAGGCCTTGTTCGGCCCCGAAAGTGGGAGCGGGCTTGCTCGCGATAGCGCAGTGTCAGTCACTGTATTTGGCGACTGATTCACCGCTATCGCGAGCAAGCCCGCTCTCACATGGGGTGCCGGTTTCGTCAGTCAGACGCTGCAGACATCGGCAATCGCTTGCGCCAGCAGGGTCAATCGCGTCGCATCGATCCCCGCCACATTCGCCCGCCCCGAGCTGACCATATACACGCTGTGCTTCTCGCGTAGTTGCTTGACCTGCTCGGCACTCAAGCCGGTATAGGAAAACATCCCACGTTGCGCGCCGATATGCGCAAACTGCTCGGCCAGCCCGTGTGGCGCGAGGGCCTCGACCAGTCCGGAGCGCAACTGCGCAATGCGCGCGCGCATC
>NZ_JAKNRV010000112.1:0-14564 GCF_023072625.1 Pseudomonas emilianonis | reverse complement strand
AACACACCCATGCCATAACCAATACCCAACATGAAGCACCTCCTGGAAGGGGTAAGAAACGATGAAGGACCAACATTGATCCGCACACCAGTCTAAAAACCCCACTCCACCCAGGCTGCGCGACGCAACGTCAGGAACAGATCGCCAAGGCGTACCTGGAAGGCATGCTCAATACCGCGACGTTGAGTATCGACGGCGCGCAGTTGAACACGCTGCTGGAGTAACACGCGTCGACCGTATTGGATGCACAAGACAGGGAGTCTCCCATGGCATTTCTAGAACCGTCTGGCCTCCCGGGGCGCGCACCCTATCGCGCGCCGAATCAACCCCGTAGCGCCTGGCTGGCCCTGGCCAACGACATCGAGCCGGAGGTCGCGCGCTACTTTCTGGTGAGTGCGCGCTGCGGCTGTTTCATGCAGGCGGCGCGCAGCCTGAATATCAAGGCGACGCTGCTGCGCAAACGCCTGGCGCAACTGGAAGAGCAGCTGCACCATGCGTTGTTCAGCTACCAGGGCAACGGTCTGGTACTCAGCCGCGATGGCCAGCAGTTGCAGGCGCAGTTGCTGGCCCTGGCTCACGCGCGGCGCCTGCCGGCGGTGGCGCAGCCGCTGATTCGCCTGGCCGTAGCCGAGCCGATCCTGCACGACATCCTCGGGCGCGACTTGATCGCCTTGCTGCGCCGCAACGCCAGTGTGCGCCTGGAGATCATCTCCATCGACAGCCAACTGTCCCTGCAAGCGGTGGACGTTGACGTGGTGCTGTGGCTGTCGGACGCGGACGGCCCCGCGCCTGGCCCGAGCTTTCCCACCGAGCCGCCTCGGCTCCTGGCGCATTTGCACTACCTGCCGCACATCGCCAAGCGTTACTCGCGGCTGACGACCCGCCCCGACAGTGTCGAAGACCTCGATGACTACATGTTGGTGCAGTGGCAACCGGATGTGCAGGTGGACGCGTTGCAGCCGTGGAACACCGTAGTAGCACAGCGCCTGGCCGCGGTGGTGCAGGTGCATGCCTATTCGCTGATGCTGGAGATGATCCGTTGCGGTGCCTGCATCGGTTTGCTGCCGCACTACATGGGCAGCTTCGACCGTGGCCTGGTGGCCTTGCCGGGATTGCTCGCCGAGCCCATGCAGCGCCAGGTTTGGCTGGCGGTGAATGCGCGGGTGCAGCATGCCGAAGCGGTGCAGATGATTGTCGAGTTGATCGCCAGTACGTTCGAGGGGCGGCGGGAGTGGTTTGATTAGCGCAGCAGCGCCCTCTGGCTCAAGGCGTTGCGTCATGGCGCCAATTGCGCCAGTCTTGGTCGCCTTATCCTTCACCTAGCTGCGATCTGCGATGCAAGCCAGCCGTTTGACACTGATCTGCCATGCCGCCACGCCGTTGCAAAAGCGCGGTTGCTTTGCCGATGACGAATCGGTGGCGATGGATTGGCAAAGCGCGGCGTTATCCCTGGCCGGTCGCTACAAGAAAAACCTGCGGCTGCGCTGTGGGCCCGAGGCGCGAACCCGTCAGACGGCGAGCTTGTTCGGCAATCAGGCGGCGATCGACGAAGCCTTGCGCGATTGCGATGTGGGGCACTGGAAAGGTCAGGGCATCGCCGCGCTCGACAGCGCCGAACTGACCACCTGGCTCACCGACAGCGCCAGCGCACCTCACGGTGGCGAGTCGGTGGATCAGCTCTGTGCACGGGTCGCGCAGTGGATGCAGTCGCTGCAAACCGAACCCGGCCATGTCGTGGCCGTTACCCACCCGTTTGTCATCCGCGCCGCAATGCTGTACGTCATGCAGTTTCCCGTCGCGATGTTCTATCGCATCGATGTGGAGCCGCTGTCTTGCACTGAACTGCGCTTCAACGGCGTCTGGCGCCTGCGCCTGGAAACTCACGCCTGAGTGCGTGAACATGGCAAAATCCACGCCCCGCAATGAGAGCAACCCATGAAACGCATCCTGATCATCGGCATTGGTGCCGGCAACCCTGACTACATCACGATGCAGGCCGTGAAAGCGCTGAACCGCACCGACGTGTTTTTCCTGATGGACAAGGGCCAGAGCAAAGACAAGCTGATCGACCTGCGCCGTGAGATCTGCGCGACCTACATCACCGAGCCCGGCTACCGCTTCGTCGAGGCCGATTGCCCCGAGCGGGTGCGTGGGGACATCGACTACACCAGCGCCGTGCAGGACCTCAACCGCGACAAGCAGCAGACCTTCGAGCGCATGATCAACGAGGAAATGGCCGACGGCGAAGTGGGGGCGTTCCTGGCGTGGGGCGATCCTGCGTTGTACGACAGCACCCTTCGCATTTTGCAGGCGATCCTGGCCAGTGGCCGCTGCGTCTTTGAGTTCGAAGTGATCCCCGGCATTACCAGCGTGCAGGCCCTGGCGGCCCAGCACAAAGTGCCGCTGAACCGCATCGGCCGCTCCATCGAAATCACCACCGGGCGCCGCTTGGCGGCGGGGCAGGCGAGTGATGCCGACACTCTGGTGGTGATGCTCGACGCCGAAGATTCCTACCGCACCGTAGCCGATCAGGACCTGGATATTTATTGGGGTGCCTACCTCGGCACGCCGGATGAAATCCTCATCAGCGGCAAGGTGAGTGAGGTCGGTGAAGAAATCCAACGGGTGCGCAAGGCTGCGCGTCTGGCCAATGGCTGGATCATGGACACTTATTTGCTGCGCAAACCCTGAGGTCGATTCCCATGATCAAACTGTTCGCTCTGGCACTGACCCTGGTGGCCGGTGCCGCCCATGCCGATTCCAGCCTGCACACCGACTTGCCGCTGTCGTACCTGGAGCAGACCCAGGGCGATGCGCGCAACCAGCCGCTGGTGATTTTCCTGCACGGTTTCGGCAGCAACGAGGAAGACCTGTTTGGCATCAAGGATGCGCTGCCGTCCACCTGGACCTACCTGTCGGCGCGGGCGCCGACGCCGGTGGACCCGAATGGGTTTCGCTGGTTTACCAAGACCCCGGGCGACGGCGATTACGATGGGGTGACTGAGGACCTGCAGAACAGCGCCAGGCTGATCAAGGCGTTTGTCGCCAAGGCCACCGCCAAATACCACACCCAGCCTGACCGGGTGTTTTTGGTAGGGTTCAGCCAGGGCGCGATCATGTCCTATGAGGTGGCGTTACGTGACCCTGAGTTGGTGCGCGGGATTGCTGCGCTCAGTGGCAGCGTGCTGCCGGTGCTCAAGGCACAGCTCAAGCCGGATGAGCGATTGGGCCAACTGGCGATTTTCATTGGCCACGGCACGTTGGACCAAGCGCTGCCGTATGCCTCGGCGACGCGGGCGAACGAGGTGTTGTCGGGGTTGGGGTTGAAGCCGGAGTTTCATACTTACCCGGGCATGAACCACACCATCAGCGCGGCAGAAGTGCAGGATTTGAAGGTCTGGTTGGAAACCAATGTGAAGTGAACACCGCTAGAACTGTGGGAGGGGGCTTGCTCCCGATAGCGGAGTGTCAGTCAGTACATCTATCAACTGATACACCGCCATCGGGAGCAAGCCCCCTCCCACAGTTGATCTGTGTCGCTTGATAGATCGGTTTACTTGCCGCCGGTGATCTGTTTCACCAATTCTGCATGCCCCTTCACATCATCCGCCCGCGAAATGGCCTGGATCACCAGCAAGTGATTGCCGGAACCGCCGAGGAAGGTGGAGTTCAAGGTCTTGCCGCCGCCCTGGGTGGCCGTGCTGTCGACCTGGCGCAGGCCAAGGCCCTTGAAGGTGAGTTTCTTTTCGTTCTGTTTCTTGAAGTCGGGCAGGGCGGCGCTCTGGTCCTTGATGAAGCCAGCTACCGCTCCGTCGAGGAACTGCGGGTCATTATCTTTAATGGTTACCCCGTCGTTGCGCACGGTTTCGGCGACGATGACCACACTTTTCGTGGTTTGGTTCGCGTACATCGTACCTTGGGTATCCCCGGTGCCGTCTGCCGCCTTGCTGGCTGGCAGGGGGTCGGCGACGTAGGCCTTGGGCAAGTTGAAGGTGAACTTGCCGCCGAGGGTGGAGATGCTCTGGTCAGCCGGCTTGGCCGCGGCGAATACGCTGCCGGCGCTAAGCGCCAGGGCGAGCAGGACGGCGGTCTTGGTGAAAGTGGCCATGAAGAAGCGCTCCGGTAGATGAACGAAATTGCGCCGTATTCTGTCAGAAAATTCGCAAGATCGTTCATCCGCGCCATCACACCTTGTCGGACTCTTCCTCAAGCCGGTCCATCTCGAACAACCGCGCCAGTTCTGCACGGGCTTCCTGGGCGGTCTGCATGACCTTGGCCGCGTCGTCGTACACCGCGTGCTGGGCGGCGAGGACTTGCAGGTCGTGGTTCTTGAAGCGGGTGATGCGCGCGTCGGCCTGGGCCTGGCTCAGGCCGAGACCCACCAGGGTGCGGCGGCTCATCTCCAGGCTGGAATAGAAGGTTTCGCGCACCGGTGACGCGTCGAGGTCCACCAGGCGGTGCACGTGCTGACGGTTACGGGCGCGAGCGATGATCTTCATGTGCGGATAGAGGCTGCGCACCAGTTCGGCGGTTTTGATGTTGATCTCCGGGTCATCCATGGCGATGACGAAGAATTCCGCCCGGTCGACCTTGGCTGCGTGCAGGATTTCCGGACGTTGCGGGTCGCCGTAGAACACTGGCATGCCGCCGAAACTGCGGGTCAGCTCGATGGTTTCCACCGAGGTGTCCAGGGCGATAAACGAAATGTTCTGCGCGCGCAGGATTCGCGCGACGATCTGACCCATACGGCCCATGCCGGCGATGACCACGCGCGGTGCATCGCTTTGGATGGTGCGATATTCCTCGGGGACCTCCACGGGTTTGACCCTGGGCTTGAACAGTTTCGGGCAGACCAGCAACAGCAGTGGCGTCACGGCCATCGACAGGGTGATGGTCAGCACCAGGATGTCGTACAGGTGCGGTTCGAACAGGCCCTGGTCGCGGCCGATCTTGAACACCACGAAGGCGAATTCACCGCCTGCGGCCAGCACCACGCCCAGGCGCAAGGCGCTCTCGCGGTTGAGATCGCCCACCAGTCGGCCGACGGCATACAGCAGCGGCAGTTTCAAACCGATCAACAGCAGGGTCAGGCCGATCACCACCAGCGGCGAGCTGAGCAGCAGGCTGAGGTTGGCGCCCATGCCCACGCTGATGAAAAACAGGCCCAGCAGCAGGCCCTTGAACGGTTCGATCTGGGATTCCAGCTCGTGGCGGTATTCCGAATCGGCCAGCAGCAGGCCGGCGAGGAAGGCGCCCAGGGCCATGGACACACCCACCAGTTCCATCAGCCAGGCGGTGCCGATCACCACCAGCAACGCGGTGGCCGTGGACACTTCGCGCAGGCCAGTCTTGGCGACGATGCGAAACACCGGGCGCAACATATAGCGCCCGCCGATGATCACCACGGCGATGCTGCCGAGGATCTGCAACACGTGCTGCAGGCCCTGGGCCTGCGAGCTCGGGTGATCACCCCCGGCCAGTAACGGCACCATGGCAATCAGTGGGATTGCTGCAATGTCCTGGAACAGCAAAATCGCAAAGGCCAGGCGCCCGTGGGGCTGGTTCAATTCCTTGCGCTCGGCCAGGCTTTGCAGGCCAAAAGCGGTGGACGACAGCGCCAGGCCCAGGCCGAGCACGATCGCGCTGTTCCACGACTGGCCAAACAGCCACAGCGCCACCCCGCCCATCACCAGGCCGGTGAGCAGCACCTGGGCCAGGCCGACGCCGAACACCGCCTTGCGCATCACCCATAAACGTTTTGGCGACAACTCCAGGCCGATGATGAACAGCAGCAACACCACACCCAGCTCCGAGAACTGCGCGACGCTTTGCGGGTTACCGATCAACCCCAGCACCGACGGGCCGATGATGACACCGGCGAACAGATAGCCCAGCACCGCGCCCAATTGCAGGCGCTTGGCCAGGGGCACGGTCAGCACGGCGGCGAGCAGGAACACCACGGCTGCTTGTAACAGGTTGCCTTCATGGGGCATTGCGAACTCCAAAATCTTTAAAACCAGTCAACAGGCGGCTATTAGAGCGCTTTTTACCTGTCGATAATTGTGTTTTTGCAGTGCGTGATCGTGCAAGGCGCGGGATTTTCTGCTGGGCGACCGCGTTCTCGCGGGCGTGTCGGAAGGATGTACAAACAATCTTCCCGGGGGATCGGGTGGCGGCATGTCCCATTGGTCTTCTAGCGTTATGTTCTCGAGTTTATATTCCTTGGGTGGAATATTTGCATGGATTGGGACATTGAATACACGGATGAATTCGGCAACTGGTGGAATGGTCTGGATGCAAAGGCGCAGGTGTCGGTATCTGCCAGCGTTGATCTGCTGGGGCTTTTCGGGCCAGGGCTGGGCTTTCCTCACAGCAGCGATATCAAAGGCTCTCGATACGGGCACCTGCGGGAACTGCGCGGTATTGCTGATCGGTGGCGATAAGCGCGGGCAACACCGATGGTACGACGAGCACGTCCCCGCGGCAGAAAAGCTGTATGACGAACATTTGAAAACACTGGGTAAAGAGGGCCGCAACCATGGCTAAAAAATTCGCTGAACTGCAAGCGCGCATGACTCCCGAGTCGCGCGCCGATGCAGAGCAGCTATTCCAGCAGCACTTGAAAGAGATGCCCCTGCATGAACTGCGCAAGGCTCAACAGTTGAGCCAGGCCAGCCTGGCCAAAGCACTGAATATCAACCAGGCCGCGGTCTCCAAGATGGAGCGGCGCACCGACATGTACATCAGCACGCTGCGCGACTACCTCCGCGCGATGGGCGGCGAGCTGGAAATTATCGCGACGTTTCCCGATGGTCAGGTGAAGATCGACAATTTCGCTGGCTGAGTGTTTTGCCATGCGCACTTGCGGGCGTGCGGTACAACCCTACGGCCAGTCCCGTGAGCCTGCCAACGTTTTCTTGAGGCGCCTACGCAAAGCGTCTCCATTGACGAAATGGCTGCTTGGTCGAGCATGAGTCGACGCACCTTTACCCGGCATTTCCTTGAGAGCACGGGCATGACGTTCGTCTCCTGGCGCCAGCAAGTCTGCCTGCTGGAAGCCACCGCCCGGCTCAGCCACGGCGTGTCGATCACCGACGTGGCGTTTGAGTTGGGCTTTAGCAGTGCCAGCGCGTTCACTGCGCTGTTCCGGCGCAACCTGGGCGATACCCCGGCGCGTTATCTGGCTAAATCAAAGGCGGCGGCGTTGTTCTGAGGCTGTTGTGCCGTCCACGCCCGTCAGGATTCACCTTCCTGTGGCGCCGCCCTTTGTTACTATCGCCGTCTCTCGTCACCAGGAGTCACCGGCCCATGCAGCACCAGTGGGATGAAATGCACCGTACCCGCAAGCCCACGTTCGTACTGTGCGGCGAGCCTCAGGGGGACGTGCTCAATCTCTATGTTCACGGTTACTCGGCGTTCTTTGACCGGCAGCAACTGGGCAACTTCACGGCGCAACTGGCACGTATCGAAGGTTCGACCAACCTGATGCTGTTCTGGCCTGCCGGGCATTTTCTGGAAAACCTGTTTGCACCGTTCAAGGACGTGATCACCGCAATGCTCGGCGGTGGTGGCCTGGGCGCTGCGACGGTAGGGGTGGGCAAGGCGATCGGGTATTTTCTCGACCATTACAAAAGTGTCGAGGCCCGGGTGGATGAAGTGGCCCGCAGCCTGTTGCCGGAATTGGCCGAGTTCCTCCACGGCGAGTCGCTGCAGGTGCGGCGCATCAACTTGATCGGCCATTCCCTCGGCGCGCGCATCCTGGTCAAGAGCGTGTTGGCCAACCCCGACACCGCCCGCGAACTGCCGTTGAACAATTTGCTGTTGATGGGTGGGGCGATCTGCACGTCGAGCCCTTGGGATGAAGTGTCTGCACCGTTCTCGGGGCGGGTGATCAACTGTCATTCCAGCAAGGACTGGGCCCTGGCGATGAAACCGGATACCGAGCGTTGCATCGGCCGCTATGCCATCCCGATCACGCCTGCGCTCAAGGCCAAGGTGACCAACGTTCACCTGGCCAGCTTCGATCATGCGGCCTATTGGCCACAGTTGCAGACGGTGGTGCAGTACACCGACCTGCTGCAGGAGCGACGCGGCATGATCCGCGCCGACCAGCGCAGTACCGAAGTGCGCTTTGCCGAAGAAGATCGCGAACTGTTCCCTGCGTTGGTGCAGGCGCGCCCGGACGAGCTGAAATTCCTCGCCGAATTGATCGCGCAAAAGCGCAGCGCCTCGATTGATGCGGCGGTGCGTGAGCCATTGAAGTTGGCCATCGAGTTGCAGCGCATGGGCGGTGACAGCTTCATGAACCTCGCCCGGGGGCACGGCGTGGGTTATCGCCAGATCGCCGAGGATGTGGCGCAGCGGCTGGGGATCAAGTTCGATGAGCCGATGGAGACCGTCGCGCTGGCGGACATCGAAGCGCAGGTCGCGGAAACACTGATCGAGCAATACAAGGACAAACTCAGCCATGCCGACCGCCAGGCGTTCGATGCCGAGCTTCAGGCGGCGGCGCAAAAGGAGCAGGGCTTGTTCCATCGCATCGATCTCGGCCGTTCGGCTGCCACGGCGTTGAGCGGTACGGCGTTGGCGGGGCTCACTGGGTTTATCCTGCGGCGCGGCGCGGCCACGGCGATTCCGCTGGTGGGCCAGGCGCTGGCGGCGGCGATGTTGTTGGTGAGTGGGGTGCGCGCGTTTTCCGGCCCGGCGTATTCGATCACAACCTTGGCGGTGCTGGTGATCGGGGTGATCCGCCAGCGCATGGAGCGCGAAGCATTGAACCAGGAGATGGACCTGGTGGTACAAGTGGTCGAAGCGTTTGACCTGCCGCGAGACACGGTGATGCGCACGGTTACGTCCGACTGATAAGCTGCGGGCTTGCCTAATGTGTTTGCCTGGAATACTGCGTGAAATTCAGCCTGCCGAAAATCGCTACCGCTCCGTTCTGCCCGCCTGAAGTGGCCGGCTCTGTCATCGTCGATCCCAAGGCGTCGTTTTTCAAACGGATGCTGATGTTTGCCGGCCCCGGCTTGCTGATTTCCATCGGCTACATGGACCCGGGCAACTGGGCCACGGCCATCGAGGCCGGTTCGCGCTACGGCTACAACCTGCTGTTTGTGGTGCTGCTGGCCAGCCTGGCGGGCATGGTGGTGCAGTGCCTGTGCTCGCGCCTGGGCATCGCCACCGGCAAGGACCTGGCGCAACTGTGCCGCGAACGCTATAGCCAGCGCTCGGCCCGCACCCAGTGGGTGTTGGCGGAAATTTCCATCATTGCCACCGACCTCGCCGAAGTGCTTGGCTGCGCCCTGGCGTTTCACTTGCTGCTGGGTGTTTCGTTGACCACCGGTATTGTCATCACGGCGTTTGACACGCTGTTGGTCCTGGCCCTGCAAAATCGCGGTTTCCGCCGCCTGGAAGCGATCATGCTGGCGCTGGTCGCGACCATCGGCGTGTGCTTCTTCATCGAACTGATGCTGATCAAACCCTACTGGCCGGACGTGTTCAGCGGTTTCGCGCCGTCGCTGTCGGCCATCAGCGATGCCGCGCCGTTGTACCTGGCGATTGGTATCCTCGGCGCCACGGTCATGCCGCATAACCTCTACCTGCACAGCTCGATCGTGCAAACCCGGCTGATCGGCAAAGACCTCGCCAGCAAGCAGGACGCGGTCAAGCTGGCGCGTATCGACACCATCGGCTCCCTGGCCCTGGCGTTGCTGGTCAACGCCGCGATCCTGATACTGGCCGCCGCCGCGTTCCATAAAACCGGGCATGCGGATGTGGTCGAGATCCAGGACGCCTACCATTTGCTCGATCCGCTGGTCGGCGGCGCCTTCGCCAGCATTCTGTTCGGCGTCGCCTTGCTGGCCTCCGGGCAGAGTTCCACCTTCACCGGCACCATCGCCGGGCAAGTGATCATGGAGGGCTACCTTAACCTGCGCATTCCCTGCTGGCAGCGCCGCCTGATCACCCGTGGGCTGGCGCTGATCCCGGCGTTTGTGGGGGTGTGGCTGATGGGCGACGATGCCATTGGCAAGCTGCTGATTCTCAGCCAGGTGGTGCTCAGCCTGCAGTTGCCGTTTGCGCTGTATCCGCTGATCCGCATGACCGGCGACGCGCAACTGATGGGCCCGTTCGTCAACCGCCTGCCGACGCGGTTGCTGGCGTGGTTTCTGTTTGCGCTGATCAGTGGGGCGAACGCGTGGTTGATCGGGCAGTGGTTGTTTTGATCCAAGGCTTGCGGCGCTCGGGCGATTTACACCAGGATCGCCAGCGATGTGTATTGGGTAACCTGCGGATCGGCGGTCAATAGCTTCATCGGTTCGCTCATGGCGGTTGCAACGATGAGCCGATCGAAAGGGTCTTTGTGATGAGGCTCAAGATCCTTTACGGCAATGGCGTGTTCTGACGTGATGGGGAGTTCGACGAAACCGCTTTGCAGGCAGTACTCACGGATTTCATCCAGATCGACAGTGAGTTTCCCCAGGCCTACCTTGATCGCCAGTTCCCAGAATGTGGCGGCACTGATGTAGATCTCTGCCGCATGTTCAATCAGCTTTCGGGCTTTGCTGGATAGCTTGGGGTCATCATTCAACGCCCACAGCAGGATGTGGGTATCCAGCAGCACTCTCATGAATGAGTGCCCTGGAACGCATCGAGGAGGTCGTCAGACAAAGGCGCGTCAAAGTCATTCGGGATCACCAGCTTGCCTTTCATGGCGCCAATCCGCCGGCCTTTGGATTTTCCGACAGGGACAAGCTGTGCCATCGCCCGTCCATGCTTGGAGATGGTGATGATGTTGCCAGCCGCCGCCTCATCAACCAGTTTTGACAACGTGTTTTTTGCTTCACCCAGCGGGACGGTCATCATGTGGCTCTCCGCATATTTTGGCCAAATATAGCCAAAACTGCTGGCGCTATCAAAGACGGCCTGACCGCTGGTTGACGCCAACCGTTTTGAGTGCGACGGGTAGCGGTACATGACATCCATGGCATTTCTCCGAACAAGGAATTCGCCAAAGTCTGTCGCAGCGTGGGGGGCTTAGGAATAGTGGCCCGAAAAAACGGAACGGACCTACATTTAGCCGCGAGGCGTTTTCCTTATGAGCGTGGTTGTGGTGGATCTCGCTCGCTCATCGATCCCAATACGGCACCGCCCCAAAGCGCTCCACGAAATAATCAATCACCGTGCGCACCTTCAACGACAACCGCCGGCTCCCGGGCCACAACGCTGCAATCTGCTGCGGCTCCAGGGTGGTTGCCACGTCGTATTCCGTCAGCACCGCCTGCAAGGTGCCGGCGCGCAGGCTTTCACCGATCAGCCACGATGGAAACACCACCAGCCCCAGGCCTTGTTCGGCGGCGTGGGTCAGGGTGTCGGCGTGGTTGCCGGTGATGGGGCCTTTGACGCTGTAGGGCGTCCAGTCGCCCTGGTCGCGGCGGAAGAACCAGCGCTGCTGGCCGGTGATGCCTTTGTAGGCCAGGCACTGGTGGTTGACCAGTTCGTCGGGGTGGCTGGGGCTGCCATGTTCTGCCAGGTACGCCGGGCTGGCGGCGATGCGAAAGCGCTGGGGAGCGAAGATGCGTGCCTGCATGCCCGAGTCGTTGAGTACGCCGATGCGAAACAGCAGGTCGGTGCCGTCCTGCAGCGGGTCGACGTAGGTGTCGGTTTGCTGGATATCCAACTGCAGCTTCGGATAGCGCCGGCACAATTCCCCCAGCCACGGTGAAAGGTGGCGTTGACCGAACACCATCGGTGCGTTTATCCGCACCAGGCCGCTGGGCTCGCTTTCCTGTTCTTGCAGGGCCTGGCCGGCGGCTTCCAGTTGTTCCAGCATTAAGCGTGCATGCCGCCCGAGCAGGCGCCCGGCTTCGGTGGGGCTGACCGCGCGGGTGTGGCGATAGAGCAACTGTTGCCCGAGCGCCTGTTCCATCAGTTGGATCTGCCGGGAAATGGAAGAGGGCGCCAGGCCCTCACGGCGCGCCACTTCGGAAAAACTGCCGTGGTCCAGCACCGCGACGAACAGGCGCAGCGCCTTGAAACTCAATTCATTCAAGCCCTGCATCATGCCTCCAGGCTGTGCGTGTTGCGCAAAGGTGTTGTACGTATGCTCCCATTTATCGCACAGCACGGCCACCGGATAATGCGCGCCAGGTTTCCTTTCTTGAAACGCAGGTGATGTATGCAAGCCAGTTCTATCGAGGGTGTGGCGCAGGCCCGGCCGAAAAAAAACCTTCTGCGGTTGCTGTTGTTGCCCCTGGTGATCTTCGCCGGCATGGGCTTGTCGGTGGAGGCCGGTTTGCTCGGCCCGCTGGGCGTGCAGGTGGGCCATTTGTGGGCGACCTTGAGCATTTTTGGCGTCGGTTCGGCGATTTTGTATGTGCTGTTGTTGTTCAGCGGCCCGCAAAAGGGCCCGGCGTTAACCGACCTGCCGCGCTGGCAGTTGATCGGCGGGTTCCTGGGGCCGATGTACGTGGTGGTGCTGACCCTG
Source organism: Pseudomonas emilianonis (assembly GCF_023072625.1). Classification (NCBI taxonomy): domain Bacteria; kingdom Pseudomonadati; phylum Pseudomonadota; class Gammaproteobacteria; order Pseudomonadales; family Pseudomonadaceae; genus Pseudomonas; species Pseudomonas emilianonis. The sequence goes on along the minus strand of NZ_JAKNRV010000112.1, from coordinate 2,080 downwards.
GCCACGCCGCATATCGGCATCGCGATGACGATGATCGCGATTCTCTCGGGGCAGGTCGGCAAGAGCGTGCTGATCGACCATTTCGGCTGGTTCGGCACCGCGCGCAAGCGGGTCAACGGCGAGCGCTGGATTGCGTTGGCGTTGATTGTGGCGGCGCTTGTTTTGATTGCACGAGGCTAAGACGATGAATTTGACTCTGTTGTTGGTACTGGTGATTGCCGCAGGTGCGGTGTTGAGTGTGCAGGCGGCGATCAATGGCCGTTTGGGCCAGACGGTGGGCGTGTTGCGCAGCAGCTTGCTGACCTTTGCGGTGGGGGCGCTGACGACCGCGCTGTTGATTTTCTTCTTCGAACCGGCCCAGGCCGTGAGCCTGCTGGACGTGCCGAAATGGCAACTGACCGGTGCCCTGTTCGGGGTGGTGTACATGATGGTGATGGTCGGCGCGGTGCCGGTGGTCGGTGCGGCAGTCGCTACCGTGGCGGTGATCGTCGGGCAATTGGGCATGGGCATGCTGATCGATAACTTCGGCTGGCTGGGCAACCCGGCCATCGAGCTGTCGGGCAGCCGGATCGTGGCGATGGCCTGCCTGGCACTGGCGCTGGTGTTCATGTATCGCAGCAATACCCGCACCGACTGATGGTTGGAACCATCCGCGTCGGCCCGCAGTCACTGCTAAAGGTGTTGGCGTTCGCCACACCGGGACGACCATGAAGAAGGAGTCTGACCATGCCAGATACAACCTGTGCCTGCCCACACTGCAAATGTGTGCTGGGAGTGGATGCGGTGATGAAAGACGGTAAGGGCTATTGCTGCCAAGGCTGCGCCGAACACCATGCGCATGGTGAGCCGTGTGCGGCGGCGACAGGCTGCGAATGCGCCAAGTCGGCTGAAGGCTGAACGCGGTAAAAATTCACTCGGCTTGTCGGGCGGTGGTCATTACCATGGCCGCTCACCTTTGCCGGATGTGTACCCATGGCCCTGGCCGCGCCCCCCGACCTCAGTGATCACGCCTTCCCCGTGCAGCCGCTGGCGCGTACCTACCCGCGTGGTTTGTATGTGGAACCCCATCGCCATGATTGGGGCCAGTTGCTCTACGCCATGAGCGGTGTGATGTGGGTCGAGACGCCACGCGAAGCGCTGGTGGTGCCGCCCCAACGTGCCGTCTGGCTGCCGCCGGGTGTGGAACACGGGATACGTGTGGTTTCGGATTTGCAGATGCGCAATATCTACCTGCGCCCGGCATTGGCGGCGACGCTGGACAGCCAGGTGCAGGTGATTGAAGTCGGCGGGCTGCTGCGCGAGCTGATCGTCACGCTGGTGGAGCAGGGCGACAGTGGCGATGCCGTCTATTACGACGCGGTGGTCGGCCTGGCCTTGCTGGAACTGCAGCGCGCACGCCGCGCCTCAATCCGCATCGCCATGCCGCTGGAGGCGGACCGCCGCCTGATCAATGCCTGCCAGGCGGTGATGGCTGCGCCGTCCCTGGCGATTTCCTTCGAACATCATGCCGAGGCCGCCGGTGCCAGCGTGCGTACTTTGGCGCGGCTGTTCCAGAACCACCTGGGGATGGGCTTCGCGCAATGGCGCCGCCAGGTGCAACTGGCCACGGCGGTGGCCGAGTTGATCCAGGGCCAGTCAGTCAGCGCTATTGCGCGATCCCTGGGTTACTCGCCCAGCAGTTTCAGCGACATGTTCCGTCGGGAACTCGGCGTGGCACCGTCGCAGTACGGCGGTTGAGGGTTTGGCCGAAATCCTGAAGCACTTGGCCGACGAGGTGGGCGGCAGCTTCCTACACTAAGCGCCATCCAACCACCAGGCGCTGCTCCCCATGAATTACCTGATCTCCCTTGCCATTGGCCTCTTCGTCGGCGTGATCTACGGCGCGCTGGACTTCCGCTCGCCCGCGCCGCCGGCCATCGCGCTGGTAGGCCTGATGGGCATGTTGCTCGGCGAAAAGTTCTTGGGACATAAGTACACACTCCGGGCTAGGCGGGGATTCTAACCCTGATGGGAAGCTGACCGACACCTCAAAAAAACCAATGGCACTCCCATCAAATGGACGCTGCGACCTCGGCACAGC
>NZ_JAKNRV010000111.1:0-14623 GCF_023072625.1 Pseudomonas emilianonis | reverse complement strand
TTTCGCGCAACAGCACCGGCCAACCGGCCTGCGCCGACACCTGGCTAGCCAGCTCGAACGCCGGCAAGCGGCTCAAACGACGCGGCATCACCAATGCCTGGTCGCTGGGTTGCCAGAACAGCAAGCCAAACGCCCGCTCACCCGCGCACACTTCAGCCAGCAAGGCCTGCTCGGCAGCAAGCCCGGCTTCGACGGTCATCGATACTGCCTGGATCATCGAACACCTACCTCGCTGAATAAACACAAAACCCAATGCGGGAGGGGCGGTGCGACGGTTCGACTTGCTCCCGATGGCGGAGTGTCAGTCAGTACATCTATCAACTGATACACCGCTATCGGGAGCAAGCCCCCTCCCACATGTTGACCGCACTTCAAATACTGACCGTGGTTTGATCAATCCAGAGTCGAACCGCTGACCGCCACACCGCGCTCCGGGAAGAACAGGCGTTGCAGTTCCGCGCCCGGGTTCTCAGCGCGCATGAAGGTCTCGCCCACCAGGAACGAATACACCTCGCTGATTTCCATCAGCTCGACGTCGGCGCGGTTGACGATGCCACTTTCGGTAATCACCAGACGGTCGCGCGGGATACGCGGCAGCAGGTCGAGGGTATTTTCCAGGCTGACTTCGAAGGTGTGCAGGTTACGGTTGTTGACCCCCACCAGCGGCGTGTCGAGGGTTTTCAGCGCACGCTCCAGTTCATCGCCATCGTGAACTTCCACCAGCACGTCCAGGCCGACGCTTTTGGCCACGGCCGCCAGCTCGGCCATCTTCACGTCATCCAGCGCAGAGACGATCAGCAGCACACAGTCGGCGCCCAGGGCGCGGGCTTCAACGATCTGGTACGGATCGATCATGAAGTCCTTGCGGATCACCGGCAATTTGCACGCCGCGCGGGCCTGTTGCAGGAACAGGTCGGAACCCTGGAAGTAGTCGACGTCGGTCAGCACGGAGAGGCACGTCGCCCCGCCTTTCTCATAGCTGACAGCGATGTCCGCCGGTACGAAGTTTTCGCGGATCACGCCTTTGCTCGGCGAGGCCTTCTTGATTTCAGCGATGACGGCCGGCTGCTTGAGCTTGGCCTGGGCGATCAAGGCCTTGGCGAAGCCACGCGGCGCATCGGCGATTTTCGCCTGGCTTTCCAGCTCGGCCAGGCTCACGCGGGCACGGCGTTCAGCGACTTCTTCGGCTTTGCGGGCCAGGATCTTTTCCAGAACGGTCGGCACACTCATCCTTCATTCTCCATCTTGAACACCGCAGTAAAGGCCCCCAGTTCTTCGAGCTTCTCGCGTGCAAGGCCGGTGTGCAACGCGTCATGCGCGAGGGCCACGCCTTCTTTAAGACTATAGGCGTGATCGGCGGCATAGAGCGCAGCACCGGCATTGAGCACGATCATTTCTGCGGCTTTCTGGCCGTTTTCGGTCTTGCGACGCCCCAAGGCGTCCTGAATCAGCGCCAGGGAGGCCGCCGGGCTTTCCACCGCCAGGCCGTGCAGGCTCTGGCTCTTCATGCCGAGGTCTTCAGGCTCGACCCAATATTCGGTGATCTGATCATTCTTCAGCTCCGCCACAAAGGTCGGCGCCGCCAGGCTGAATTCGTCCAGGCCGTCTTTCGAATGCACCACCAGCACATGCTTGCTGCCCATGCGCTGCAACACTTCTGCCAACGGCCGGCACAGGGCCAGGCTGAACACGCCCACCACCTGATGCTTCACACCGGCCGGATTCGTAAGCGGGCCGAGCATATTGAACAGGGTACGCAGGCCGAGATCCTTGCGCGGGCCGGCAGCGTGTTTCATCGCGCCGTGGTGGGACTGGGCAAACATGAAGCCGATGCCCACGTTGTCGATGCAGCGCGCCACTTGGACGGGTGTCAGGTTCAGGTAGATCCCGGCCGCTTCGAGCAGATCCGCGCTGCCGCTTTTGCCGGAAACCGCTCGGTTGCCGTGCTTGGCCACGGTGCAACCGGCCGCCGCGACCACGAAGGACGCCGCCGTGGACACGTTGAAAATATTCGCACCGTCGCCGCCAGTGCCGACCACATCGACCACACCGTCGAGGGTTTTGAGCTCGACCTTGTCTGCCAGCTCACGCATCACCGACACGGCGCCGACGATTTCGTCGATGCTCTCGCTCTTCATGCGCATCGCCATCATGAACGCGCCGATCTGCGCGTCGGTGCATTGACCGGTCATGATCTCACGCATCACATCGCTCATTTCCGCGGTGCTCAGGTCCAGATGGCCGACGATACGGCTCAGGGCAGTCTTGATATCCATGAAAAGTCCTTAGCGCGTGCCGCCGCTCTGCTTGAGAAAGTTGGCGAACAGCTCGTAGCCCTGCTCGGTCAGGATCGACTCGGGGTGAAACTGTACCCCTTCGATATTCAGTGTCTTGTGGCGCAGGCCCATGATCTCGTCGACCGAGCCGTCGTCCAACTGAGTCCAGGCGGTCAGTTCCAGGCAGTCGGGCAGGGTTTCGCGCTTGACCACCAGCGAGTGGTAGCGCGTCACGGTGACCGGCAGCTTGAGGCCCTCGAACACGCCGAGGTTGTTATGGAACACCGGGCTGGTCTTGCCATGCATCACTTGGCGCGCCCGCACCACCTCACCGCCAAACGCCTGGCCGATAGACTGGTGGCCCAGGCAAACGCCGAGGATCGGCAGCTTGCCGGCGAAATATTTGATGGCTTCAAGGGACACGCCCGCTTCGGTCGGCGTACACGGGCCAGGCGAAACCACGATGCGCTCCGGGTTCAGTGCGGCGATTTCGGCGACGGTCAGTTCGTCGTTGCGCACCACCTTGACCTCGGCACCGAGTTCGCCCAGGTACTGCACAACGTTGTAGGTAAAGGAGTCGTAGTTATCAATCATCAGCAACATGGGGGAAACCTCAAGAATTCTTAGCCCTGGGGGGTCTGTTCAGCCAACGCCACTGCGCGGAACATGGCGCGGCGCTTGTTCAGGGTTTCTTCCCATTCGAGGGCCGGCACCGAGTCGGCGACGATCCCGCCACCGGCCTGCACATGCAGCTCCCCGTCCTTGATCACCGCCGTGCGAATCGCAATGGCGGTGTCCATGTTGCCGTTCCAGGCGAAATACCCTACGGCGCCGCCGTAAACACCGCGCTTGACCGGCTCCAGCTCGTCGATGATCTCCATCGCCCGAATCTTCGGCGCGCCCGACAAGGTGCCCGCCGGCAGAATCGCCCGCAACGCGTCCATCGCGGTCAGGCCGGCCTTCAATTCGCCGGTGACGTTGGAGACGATGTGCATCACGTTGGAATAGCGCTCAATGACCATCTTCTCCGTCAACTTCACCGAGCCGATTTCCGAGACGCGCCCGGTGTCGTTACGGCCCAGGTCGATCAGCATGAGGTGCTCGGCGATTTCCTTGTCATCGCTCAGCAGGTCTTCTTCCAGCGCCAGGTCCGCTTCCTCGGTCGCGCCACGCGGGCGAGTGCCGGCAATCGGGCGCACGGTGATCAGGTTGTCCTCGACGCGCACCAGCACTTCCGGCGAACTGCCGACGACGTGGAAGTCGCCGAAGTTGAAGAAGTACATGTACGGCGTCGGGTTGAAGCAACGCAGCGCGCGGTACAGGTCGATCGGCGCGGCCTTGAAGTCAATGGACATGCGTTGCGACGGCACCACCTGCATGCAGTCGCCAGCCAGGATGTATTCCTTGATGGTATCGACCGCCCGCTCGTAGTCATCCTGGGTAAAGCTGGAGCGGAACACCGGGTCGGCCGCCGGCGGACGGCGCAGGTCCAGACCGCGACGCGGGGTGATCGGCTGGCGCAGTTTTTCCAGCAGGGCTTCGAGGCTGGCCAGGCCTTGCTCGAAAGCGTCGGCCTGGGATGGGTCGGCGAGCACGATCGCGTGCATCTTGCCGGCGAGGTTGTCGAACACCACCACGGCGTCGGAGACCATCAGTAGAATGTCCGGAACGCCCAGTGGATCGGGGTTCGGGCATTTGCCCAGGCGTTTTTCCACATAACGCACGCAGTCGTAGCCGAAATACCCGACCAGGCCGCCATTGAAACGCGGCAGCCCAGGGATGGTCGGCACGTTGTAGCGCGCCTTGAAGGTTTCGACGAAGGCCAGCGGGTCTTCGACGTCATGGCTTTCGATCTCGACGCCGTCATGGGTGATGCTGACGTGATGGTCGTACACCCGCATGACCGTGCGGCACGGCAGGCCGATGATCGAGTAACGGCCCCACTTCTCGCCGCCCTGTACCGATTCGAGCAAGTACGAGTTGGGCTCGTCGGCCAGCTTCAGGTAGATCGACAGCGGCGTATCGAAGTCGGCCAGGGTTTCGCAGGCCAGGGGGATACGGTTATAGCCGGCAGCGGCCAAACGCAGGAATTCTTCGCGGATCATGAGGTGCCTCGTGGCATGAGGGTCTAACGGTCAGGTATGCAAACGTGCCGCAACGCGCGGCGAGGATCAGTCAGGCGCGCCAACGCCAGCGGGCCAGGGCCTTGATGACTTTCATCCAGAGTTTGCGAGTGACTACCACGATGGCACTTCCAGAGGGGGACGGATCGGTGTCCGGCAACGTTATCTCAGCGCCAGCTCCCAAGCAACCGGGGATTAGCCGGCGCAGGTCATCAATCACCAGCGAGGGCGACTCTTCGGCGATCGGCCGACCGTGGTTATAGCCGTAACTCAAGGCGACGCACTGCACGCCCGCCGCTTTGGCCGCGAGCACATCGCTGCGCGAATCGCCGATAAACAACGACTCGGACGCCGGGATATTGGCCATTTTCATCACGAAGAACAGCGCCGCCGGGTCGGGCTTCTTCTGCGGCAACGTATCGCCACCGATGATCCAGCGGAAGTAACGGCCGATTTTCAGCTGGTCCAACAGCGGCGCGACGAAGCGCTCCGGCTTGTTGGTGATCAGGGCCATTTCCACGCCCTGCTTGCTCAGCCATTTGAGGGTGTCGCGCACGCCGGGGTACACCACGGTCAGTTCGTGGTGATCTTCATAGGCCGCATTGAACAACTCCAGGGCGTGTTCGGCCTCGACATCATCGACACCCTCGGCGTCAATGTGGTTCGCCAGCGCGCGGCGCACCAACATCTGCGCGCCGTTGCCGACCCATTCACGCACCGACTCGATACCGACCGGCTTGCGCCCCAGCTTGAGCAGCATCTCGTCCACCGCCGCCGCCAGGTCCGGCACCGAATCGATCAACGTACCGTCCAGATCGAACATCACCAGCCGTGGCAGTTTGCCGGGGAACAGCCGCTCAAAGCCACTCATGGACGCGCCAGCGCCAGTTCTGCGCGCATCTTGGCGATGACTTCCTGGTAGTCCGGAGCATTGAAGATCGCCGAGCCGGCCACAAAGGTGTCGGCGCCGGCAGCAGCGATTTCGCGGATGTTGTTGACGTTGACCCCACCGTCGATTTCCAGGCGGATGTCACGCCCCGAAGCATCGATCAGCGCGCGGGCTTCGCGCAGCTTGTCGAGGGTGCCGGGGATGAACTTCTGCCCGCCGAAACCTGGGTTGACGCTCATCAGCAACACCATGTCGACCTTGTCCATCACGTACTTGAGCACGTCCAGCGGGGTGGCCGGGTTGAACACCAGGCCCGCCTTGCAGCCGCCTTCGCGGATCAGTTGCAGGGTACGGTCGACGTGCAGCGAGGCTTCCGGGTGGAAAGTGATGTAAGTCGCGCCGGCCTCAATGAAGTCACCGACGATGCGGTCCACCGGGCTGACCATCAGGTGCGCGTCGATCGGCGCGGTGACGCCGTACTTGCGCAACGCCGCGCAAACCATCGGGCCGATAGTCAGGTTGGGCACGTAGTGGTTGTCCATGACATCGAAGTGGACGAAGTCGGCACCGGCGGCCAACACCTTGTCCACTTCCTCGCCGAGGCGGGCGAAGTCGGCGGAGAGAATCGATGGAGCGATAACGAAGGGCTGCATGACGCACCTTTTTTGAGCTAAATCACGATGGCGCGCATTGTATACCTCATGCTTTGCCCTGCGCACCGTGACCTAACTCAACGGCTAGTACGCTGCCCGATAGATTTTCTCGATATCGGCGGCGCTGAGCCGGCGCGGATTGTTGCGCATCAGGCGCTCGATACCCGCCGCTTCCGTGGCCATGCCCGCGAGGGCGTCTTCGGGGATGCCGAAACTGCGCAGGCCCGAAGGGATCTCCACGTCGGCACACAACCGCGTCATCGCCTCGACCGCCTGGTCGGCGGCAGCGTTGACGCTCAGGCCGGCGACATTCACGCCCATTGCTTGGGCAATGTCCTGCATGCGCTCGACACAGGCCAGCTTGTTCCAGTGCATGACATACGGCAGCAACAGCGCGTTGCTCACGCCATGGGCGATATTGAAGCGCCCGCCCAGCGGGTAGGCCAACGCATGCACCGCCCCGACTCCGGCGTTACCGAACGCCATCCCGGCCATCAGGCTGGCGGTGGCCATGTCGTCGCGGGCCTGCAGGTTGGCCGGGTTGGCGTAAGCCTTGGGCAACGCCTTGGTAATCAGCTTGATCGCGCCGATGGCCAAGGCATCGGTAATCGGTGAGGCATTCAGCGACAGGTAGGACTCGATGGCATGCACCAGCGCATCCACGCCACTGGCGGCGGTGACGCTGCGCGGGCAGGTCAGGGTCATCTGCGGGCTGATGAGTGCGACGTCCGGCAGCAGGAAGTCACTGACAATGCCCTTTTTCAGTTGTGCGACCTTGTCGGAGAGGATCGCGACGTTGGTCACTTCCGAGCCGGTACCGGCCGTCGTGGGAATGGCGATCAACGGCGGGCCCTTGCGCGGTACCTGGTCGACGCCGAACAGATCCGCCAGGGCGCCGTGATAACCGGCATAGGCCGCCACGCTTTTGGCGATATCGATTGCACTGCCGCCGCCCAGGCCGATCAGGCCGTCGTGCCCGCCTTCGCGGTAGGCGCGCATGCAATCTTCGACAATGGCGATTTCCGGGTCGGGCAGCACCCGGTCAAAGATCTCGTAGGTGCGCCCGCCCAAATGCGCCAGCGCCACCGTGCCGGACTTGACCAGCGCGGCGTCGGTGACGATCAGTGGGTTGTCGATATCCAGCCGCGTCAGCTCGGTGGCCAGTTGTTCGATGGCACCGGCGCCAGTCAGCAGTTTATGGGCGATCTTGAATGAGCAAGTACTCATGTGCGCGGCCTCTTGTTGATTGTGGGCTGGCACAAGAGTAGCTGAAGGAACTCGGTTGTATTCCATTCAACAGCTGAATGGTCACAGAACCCATGTGGGAGGGAGCAAGCTCCCTCCCACATTTAGACCTGGGCGGTGCGCAGTTTTTCGCTACGCCCACGCAGCCATTCCAGGGTCAGCAGCAGCAACACCGAAAAGGCAATCAGCAAGGTCGCCGCTGCTGCAATCGTCGGGCTGAGGTTTTCGCGGATACCGCTGAACATCTGGCGCGGCAGGGTCGCTTGCTCGGGGCCGGCGAGGAACAGCGTCACCACCACTTCGTCGAACGACGTGGCAAACGCGAACAACGCTCCGGAAATCACCCCCGGCGCGATCAGCGGCAAGGTCACCCGGCGAAACGCGGTCAACGGCGAGGCCCCCAGGCTGGCCGCCGCCCGCACCAGGTTATGGTTAAACCCCTGTAAGGTCGCGGACACCGTGATGATCACAAACGGCACGCCCAACACGGCGTGGACCACGATCAGCGAGAAGAAACTGTTACCCAGCCCCAGCGGCGCGAAGAACAGGTAGCTGGCCACGCCGATGATCACCACCGGCACCACCATCGGCGAGATCACCAGGGCCATCACCAGCGCCTTGCCGGGAAAATGCCCACGGGTCAGGCCGATCGCCGCCAACGTGCCGAACACCATGGCCAGCACGGTGGCCGCCGGGGCGACGATGATGCTGTTCTTCAGCGCACGCATCCATTCGGCCGAGGCGAAGAAGTCCTGGTACCAGTGCAGCGAAAAGCCTTGCAGCGGGTACACCAGGAAACTACCGCTGTTGAACGACAGCGGGATGATCACCAGCACGGGCAGAATCAGGAACAGCAGGATCAAGCCGCAGAGTATCCGCAAGCTGTAGAACCACACCCGTTCCACGGGCGACATATAAGGGCTCAGCATCGCAAGGTCTCCTTAGCTCAGGCGCAGGCGGCTGGCGCCCACCAGCCGGTTGTAGATCAGGTACAGCACCACGGTGGCCAGCAGCAGCAAGCCGCCCAGCGCTGTCGCCATGCCCCAGTTGATACTGGTGTTGGTGTAGAAGGCCACGAAGTAGCTGACCATCTGGTCGTTCGGGCTGCCCAGCAAGGCCGGGGTGATGTAGTAACCAATCGCCAGGATGAACACCAGCAGGCAGCCTGCGCCCACACCGGCGTAGGTTTGCGGGAAGTACACACGCCAGAAGCTGGCGAATGGGTGACAGCCCAGGGAAATCGCGGCACGCATGTAGGTCGGCGAGATGCCTTTCATCACGCTGTAGATCGGCAGGATCATGAACGGCAGCAGGATATGCACCATGGAGATGTAGACCCCGGTGCGGTTGAACACCAGTTCCAACGGCTTATCGATCAGGCCCATGCCCATCAGCGCGCTGTTGATCAGGCCGCCGGACTGCAGCAGCACGATCCACGCCGCCACGCGCACCAGGATCGACGTCCAGAACGGCAGCAGGACCAGAATCATCAACAGGTTGCTTTGCCGTGCAGGCAGGTTGGCCAGCAGGTAGGCCAGCGGATAGGCCAACAGCAGACAGACAACGGTGATCACCAAGCCCATCCAGAAGGTGCGGGCGAAGATGTCCAGGTAGATCGCCTGGTCCGGCGTGGCCGGGGCCACTTCGCCGAGGTCGTCGATGCGGTGATCGACGGCCGCCAGCAGGTAGTACGGCGTCAGGCTGCTGGTATTGCGTCGGATCGCCTGCCAGTACGCCGGGTCGCCCCAGCGTTCATCGAGGGTTTCCAGCGCTTCTTTATAAGAGGCCGGCGCTTCGGTAAACGGCAGCGCACGGGCGGTTTTGGTCAGCAGGCTGCGATAGCCGGCCAGTTCCATGTTCAAGCGTTTCGACAGATCGCCGAGGGTCTGGTTTTTGCGCGCTTCGCCGAGGTCCTCGCTGAGCGCCTGGTACACCGGTTCGCCAGGCAAGCCGCGACCGTCCCAGGTCTTCACCGCCACCACCGTGCGCGGCAAGCCGCCCACGACTTCCGGGTTACCGACACTTTTGTATAGCAGCGCAACGATCGGCACCAGGAACACCAGCAGCAAAAACAGCACCAGTGGCGCAATCAAGGCCTGCGCCTTCCAGCGATTAAGCCGCTCGGCACGCGCCAGGCGCTGCTTGAGGGTGGGGCTGTTGACCTCGGTCGAGGGAACGGCGATGGCCATGGCTAACTCCGAAACTTGAAAATGAATGCACTCTGCCAAACGCAGCAGATCCCCTGTGGGAGGGGGCTTGCTCCCGATGGCGGAATTTCAGTCAGTACATCTATCAACTGATACACCGCTATCGGGGGCAAGCCCCCTCCCACATGGAGTTACTTGGCAGCCCAGGAATTGAAGCGCTGCTCGAGTTGCTCGCCGTTATCCGCCCAGAAGCTCACATCGATCTGCACCTGGTTCGCAATGTTCTCAGGCGTGGTCGGCATGTCTTTCAAGACGTCTTTGGCCAGCAACGGTACGGCTTGGGTGTTGGCCGGGCCGTAAGCGATGTTTTCCGAGTAGATCTTCTGCTGCTGAGGCTGCACCGAGAAGGCGATGAACTTTTTCGCCGCTTCTGCGCGATCCTTGGCCAGGCCTTTTGGAATAGCCCATGCGTCGAAGTCGTAGATGCCACCGTTCCAGACCACTTTCAGGTTGCTCTCTTTCTGTACGGCAGCGATGCGGCCGTTGTAGGCCGAGCTCATCACTACGTCACCCGAGGCGAGGTACTGCGGCGGTTGCGCGCCGGCTTCCCACCACTGGATCGACGGCTTGAGTTCGTCGAGCTTCTTGAACGCACGGTCCTGGCCATCTTTGCCGGCCAGCACTTTGTACACATCCTTCGGCGCCACGCCGTCGGCCATCAACGCGAATTCGAGGGTGTACTTGGCGCCCTTGCGCAGGCCGCGTTTGCCAGGGAATTTCTTGGTGTCCCAGAAATCCGCCCAACTGGTCGGAGCGCTGCTCAGCTTGTCGGCGTTGTAGGCGAGCACGGTCGACCACACGAAGAAGCCCACGCCGCATGGCTGGATGGCGCCTTTCACGTAGTCAGCGGTGTTGCCGAACAGTTTCGGGTCCAACGGTTCGAACATGTCTTCGTCGCAGCCGCGGGACAGTTCTGGCGACTCCACTTCCACCAGGTCCCAGGACACGCTCTTGGTGTCGACCATGGCCTTGACCTTGGCCATTTCACCGTTGTATTCGCCGGCGACGATCTTGCCGTTGCCCGCACTTTCCCACGGGGCATAGAAGGCCTTGACCTGTGCTGCCTTGTTCGCGCCACCAAAGGACACGATCGTCAGGTCCGGGCCGGCCATGGCCTGGGTCGCGCCGATCAAGCCGATCGCCAGTGCGGAATACTTAAGGGATCTCAACATTGTTGTTCTCTCCACGTGCAGGGTTGGTGAAGCCATGGGGGCGATTATTTCGCCTCTAGAAGTGGGTCGAGTGCGCGAACGTGCTCGACTTGCCAGCCAATCGGTACCACGTCGCCGACCGCCAGTGCCGGGTCCAGCTCGGCGATCGGTTGTTTCACAAAAAAATCGGTCATGCCGCAGACTTCCAGGCGCACGCGCACGTGGTCGCCCAGGTAAACGAATTCCGCTACTCGCCCGGAGAAGCGGTTCACGCAACTTTCGCTGGAGCCATTGAGGCTGACGCGCTCAGGCCGCACCGACAAGGTCACCGGGCCGCCGATCTGGCCGACGTTCACCGCCAGCGCCTCGACTTTCTCGCCCCGCGCCAGTTCCACCACGCAGCGGTCGCCGGTGTGGCTGTGCAGGCGACCGTTAAGGCGGTTGTTTTCGCCGATGAAGTTGGCGACGAAGGTGTTCTTCGGCTCTTCATACAAGGTGCGCGGCGCAGCGATCTGCTGGATCTCGCCCTGGTGGAACACCGCCACCCGGTCCGACATGGTCAAGGCTTCGCCCTGATCGTGGGTCACATACACCACGGTCACGCCGAGGCGTTGGTGCAGGTGCTTGATCTCCATCTGCATGTGCTCGCGCAATTGCTTGTCGAGGGCACCGAGAGGTTCGTCCATCAGCACCAACTGCGGTTCGAACACCAGCGCCCGGGCCAATGCCACACGCTGTTGCTGGCCGCCGGAGAGTTGCGCCGGGTAGCGCTGGGCGAAGGCGTCGAGCTGGACCATGCTCAGCACGCGTTTGACCCGCTCGCTGACATCGGTCTTGCTCAACCCCCGCACCGACAGCGGAAACGCCAGGTTCTCGGCCACAGTCATGTGCGGGAACAACGCGTAGTTCTGGAACACCATGCCGATATCGCGCTTGTGCGGCGGCACGTTGTTGATCGCGCGCCCGGCCAGCTGGATTTCGCCAGCGGTCGGCGTCTCGAAGCCGGCAAGCATCATCAGGCTGGTGGTCTTACCCGAACCCGATGGCCCTAGCAGGGTGAGGAACTCGCCCTTGCGAATCTCCAGGTTGAGGTCCTTGACGATCAGGTTCTCGCCGTCGTAGCTCTTCTGCACGCCACGAAAGCTGACCAGTACATCATTTGAATCCACCTCGCTCATACCCGCACCTTTGTGTTTTGGACTGCTGTGGCACAAGCGTAGTCCAGGGACGGGGCCCCGGAAATCGGGGGTCAGGAGAGAATTACATCAGCCGGATGGAAGGTTGGGTGTAGGGCATGCCCTACAGCGATGGCGGGGATAGGACAGAGCCGCTATGAGCGCCAGGCTGCAAGCGGCAAGAACGGGCAACTGGCGCTTTGAAGGGGGTCGCAAACAGGCATGTCGTCAGAGCAGCTTGTGTTCCATGGCGTACTTCACCAGTTCAGCCAGGGAGGTGATATTGAGTTTTTGCATCAGCCGCGCCTTGTGGGTGCTGATGGTCTTGCTGCTCAACGCCAGTTGCTGGGCGATGTCGTTGACGTTGGCGCCCTGGGCCAGGCGCTCGAATACCGAGAACTCGCGCTCCGACAGCAGCGAATGCAAGGGCCGTGAATCGGTCAGGCCGACCTCGAAGACCATGCGGTCGGCCAGGTCCGGGTCGATATAACGACCACCGGCCGCGACCTTGCGAATCGCCATCAAGAGCAGGGCCGGGTCGCTGTCCTTGGTGGCATAACCGGCCGCACCCACCTTCAAGGCCCGCGCGGCCATCTGCGCTTCATCGTGCATCGACAGCACCAGGATCGCCGGCGGGTTGCTCAGCGCACGAATCCGCGCAATGGCTTCCAGGCCGTTGACGCCGGGCATCGAGATATCCAGCAACACCACCTCGCAAGGCACATGGCGCAAGGTCTCCAGCAACTGCTCGCCATTGCCCGCCTCGCCCACCACCAGCAGGTCTTTGGCCAGGCCGATCAATTGCTTGATGCCTTCACGCACGATGGTGTGGTCTTCGGCTACCAGTACACGGATCACAGGGGCTTCCTCTTATCGTTATGCATCCAGCGGCACCGTCACACTCAGGGTGGTGCCCTCCCCCGGCTCGCTGTCCAGGCTCAACTGCCCGCCCATGATCAGCACACGCTCACGCATGCCGACCAGGCCAAACGACACCGGGCGGCCCTGGGCCTCGACGAAACCGACGCCGTCGTCGCTGATGGTCAGCCGCAATTGCTTGCCCTCCACCGCCAGGGTCAGCTCGACAGTATGCGCCTGGGCATGGCGCATCACATTGGTCAGCGCCTCCTGCAGGATACGAAACAGGCCGATGGCCTTGGCATCGCTCAAGGCCGGCAGGTTATCCGGGACTTGTACCAGGCAGGGAATCTGCGTGCGCGCTTCAAAGCGCCGCGCCTGCCACTCGATGGCCGAGGCGATCCCCGCGTCGAGAATCGGCGGGCGCAACGCCGTGGCCACGTCGCGCACCAATTGAAACAGTTGGGCGATCAGGCGCTTCATGCTGTTCAGGCGCTCGTTCAGGCCGGGGTCCAATTGCGCATAGGCCAGCTCGCACATGGAGGTTTCCAGCTTGAGCACGGTGAGCATTTGCCCAAGTTCGTCGTGTACTTCCCGGGCGATGCGCGCCTTTTCCTCTTCGCGCACGGTTTCCAGGTGCGCCGACAGCTCACGCAGCTGCGCTTCGCTTTGCAGCAACGCGGCCACATAGCGGCGACGCTCGGTGACATCATTGAGGTAGACCACCAGGTATTCGCCTTCGGCAAACCGCAGAAAGCTCAACGACACCTCGGCCGGCAGGATGCTGCCGTCTGCGCGCAGGCAGTCGGCGGCGAAGTGCTGCGGGCCGTCTTCACTGTTACGCGCGCGTTTCCATAGGTTCAGCCAGCGGTCCATGCTCAGGCTCGGGTCGAAATCGGCCAGCGGACGCTCGATCAGCGCGCCGGGACCGTAGCCGAGCATGGTTTCCGCCGCCAGGTTGGCGTAGCGCACATGGCTGTCCCAATTGACCCAGAGGATGCCGACGGTACTTTGATCGATGGAAAACTGCGTCAGGCGCAGCGCTTCGGCACCGGCGGCGCGCGCGGCGCTTTCTTCGCGAGCGGCGAGCAGGTTGTGTTCCAGCACACGTTGCTGGCGACGCTGCCAGAACACCACCGCGAGGCTGGCGAGCAGCAGCAACCCCAGCAGCAGGCTGAGGTTTTGCCACAGGCCGGGAGACTC
Source organism: Pseudomonas emilianonis (assembly GCF_023072625.1). Taxonomy (NCBI): domain Bacteria; kingdom Pseudomonadati; phylum Pseudomonadota; class Gammaproteobacteria; order Pseudomonadales; family Pseudomonadaceae; genus Pseudomonas; species Pseudomonas emilianonis. The sequence continues at coordinate 843 of NZ_JAKNRV010000111.1, read as the reverse complement.
AGATAAACGCGGGTATTTGGGTTGCAGCCAGCGGTTGTGCAACTGGTCCAGATCGCGGGCAGGGATGGCGCGCAACGCGCTTTCCATGATGCCGGACAGTTCCGGCCAGTCGCGGCGGGTCGCCACCCGCAGCAATTGCGGCAGGCCGATATCGCCGACCACCGCCAGCCCGGAAAACTCAGCCTCGCCCGACAACCGGCTCAGTTGCGCCTCATCCACCACGGCATAGCGTGCCTGCTGGCTGACCAGCAACTGCAAGGCCTGCCGCTCGATGGGCACGCCTTGCACGTTAAGGCCGGGATAAGTGCTGCGCAAGTAATCGGCCACGGCGCTGGGCATGCGCACAGCAACGCGGGAATGCTCGTCGAGTTTTTCCAGCTCCACCGCACCGCCGCCCTCACGGACACCGACGATGTGCTGGGGCACGCGCATATACGGGTCCGTGAACAACCACAGACGCAAACCGGCCGGGGTTTGCTGCAGACCGGGAGCAATGTCCACCTCGCCGTCGCGCAGGGCGGCTTCCAGTTGCTCCTGAGTGGGGAAGTTGCGCCACGTCAGCTCGATGTTCAGGGCCTTAGCCAGCCATTGCATCAACTCGACATTGGCCCCCGACAACCGCTGCAGACGCCGATCGTATTGCGCATACGGCGCCTGCAAGACCAGGCCCACCCGCAATTCCGGGTGCTGCGCCAGCCATTCGCGTTGCGGCACAGTGCACAGAAGCCAGGACGCGGCACAAGAAATCGGTTTTGACCCAGGCTTGACCTTGCGCGCGATGCTCAGCGCGGTGGTGCAGCAGAGCAAGGGTGTGCGCAGTTTCGAAGACCTGGCCGACGAGCT
>NZ_JAKNRV010000110.1:0-14636 GCF_023072625.1 Pseudomonas emilianonis | reverse complement strand
CGTAGGGCAGGCTCAGGTTGCCGCTGGCGGTCAACGGCCAGTCGCCGACAGGTTGCAGCAGGCCGGACAGGTCCAGCACGAGGTCGTCGCGTTGCAGGTGTACGGCGTCGATCTGCAGGCCGGCGGCGGTCCAATGTGCGGCCAATTGCAAGTCCTTGAGTTCTTCACTGCCGTTAAATAGCAGGCTGCCGACGCGAACGTCGCCCAACTGGAGCGCAACCGGTAACTTCAGCGCCGGCAACTGAATCGGCCCGTTGCTCTCTTCCGTGCTCGGCGCAAATTGCAGGCTGACTTGATCGACATCCAACCGATCAATACACAACGTCATGCGCAGCAGGCAGGCCGGCGACCAGTCGAACGTCGGCGCGCTGAGCTCGACACGGTCGCTGCCCTGCTGCCACACCAATCGCTCGGCACTCCACTGACCGCCCAAACGGCCCTGGAAATTGTCCACGCTCAAGCCCGGCACCTGGCCCAACGCCCAACGGCTGCCCGCCTGGGTCCCGAGTACCGTCCACAACGCCAGCAACACCAAGGCCAGGAGGGCGACAGCAGCCAGCCCGGCCATTTTCAAACCACGCATCACAGCTCAGGCCCCATGGAAAAGTGCAAACGAATACCGCCCGGGTCTTCCAGGGCATGGGCCAGGTCGAGGCGAATCGGCCCGACGGGGGACACCCAGCGCAGGCCGACGCCCACGCCGGTTTTCAGGCTTGGCATTTCCAGGGTGTTGAAGGAATTACCCTGGTCGATAAAGGTCGCGATCCGCCATTTTTCGGCGATGGAATATTGATACTCAGCGCTCAAGGCCACCATGTAGCGACCACCGATGCGGTCGCCGCGGTCGTTCTCCGGCGACAGGGTCTGGTACTCGTAGCCACGCACGCTCTGGTCGCCGCCGGCAAAGAAGCGTAGCGACGGCGGCACCGACTTGTAGCCGTTGGTGGCACTGCCGCCGATCTGCGCCCGTGCGAGGAAACGGTGGTTGTCCCACAAGGTGGTCAGGCCTTTGACCATGGCCGTGCCGTAAAGCAGGTTGGTGTCGGAGCCGAAACCTTCCTTGGCCAGCTTGGTGTCGAATTGCAGGTGGTAGCCGTGGTGCGGATCGATGCGGTTGTCGCTGCGCAAATAGGAATAGCTGAGCCCCGGCATCAGCAGGTTGCTGAGGCCCGAATCGTCGCCCAGGCGATACTCTTCACGCTGCCACTTGAGGGAGATCACCCGGGTCCAGCCGCTGGGCAACTTGCTGTGCCATTCCGGGCCGAGGGTGAGCAATTTACTCAGGGTGTCGGTGTTGGCCAGCTCTTCATTCTGGTAGCCGCCGGCGAAACGCAGCTTGTCGGTAAGCGGTGGGTCGAGCGGGATGTCGTACCACAGGCCGACGTTCTGCCGTGGCGCCGACAGCTCGGCTTCCCAGCCGTAACTGTGCCCCTGCGGGTTGACCCAGTGGCGCGTCCAGTTGGCCTTGCCCCGCGGGCCGACGTCGGTGGAAAAACCCAGGCCCAGGCCCATGGTGCGTGGCTTGCGGGTTTCCAGTTGCACCGCGACCGGAATGACATCGTTAGTCGACGCGGCCGGCGCGGCGTCCACCCGCACGCCCTCGAAAAAGCCGCTGCCTTGCAGGTTCTGGTTCAGCTCGGCGATCAGTTCGGAATCGTAGGGCGCACCGTTTTTGAACGGCACCATGCGCTGCAGCAGCTCTTCATCAAAGGGCGTATTGCCGGCAAAGCTGACCTTGCCCAAGGTGTAACGCGGGCCGCTGTCATACACCAGTTCGATATCGGCGATGCCCGCCTTGGGGTCGACCGACAGGGTCTGGCGGGTAAAGCGCCCACTGAAGAAACCGTAGCGCGAGGCCTGGTTCTGGATCAGGCGCTTGGCGTCTTCGTAATGGCCGTGGTTGAGCACGGCACCGGTTTGAAGGTCGTGACTGGCGGGCACACGAAAGGCTTTGAGGGCCGCCGCAGGGCCATCGATCCGAATGGTCACGTTGCGCAAATGCACCGGTTCGCCGGGGTCGATGGTGAGGGTCAGGCGCGGGTTCTTGCCGCCCTGCACATCACTGCTGATCTGCGGCTGATAGAAGCCCAAGGCCTGGGCCGCTTTGCGCGCCTGCTCTTCGGCGCCACGGCTGAACCGCAGCAACGCTTCTTCATCGCGATCGCCTACCCCGCCGATGTAGCCTTCGATGTTGGCTTTCAACGCGTCGTTTGAGGGTTTGACGCGCACGTCCAGTTCGCTTTGCGCCAAAGCGCCGCAGCTTGTGAACAGCAGAATCAAGCCGCTGGTAAATCTTCCTGGAAACTTCATAGGCGCGGATGCTACACGAGCAGGGGAGACTCTTTGAACTCGGATTTATCTGAAAAATCCTGACTCAAGTCGTTGCCGCATGTAACGGCTGCGGATTGGCATGGAAAAACACATGCTCAAGGACAGGTCCTATGGCGACTTCGCCGATTTCCTCATAGCCCTGACGCTTGTAGAACTCCAGGTAACGCGAGTTGCCCGTATCGAGCACCACGCCGGACGAATGCGGGTCCTCGGCGCACCAGTTGTGTACCGCGCCGAGCAGTTGCTCACCGAAGTGCTTGCCTTGGAATTGCGGGTGAATGCCCAGCAACGGCAATACATGCACCGACTCGCTGGGCAGGCACGCCAGTACCGCTTGGTGATAATCCAGGTAACGCCGCGTACCGCGCACACCGGTGCTCAACCACATGCGCAATTGCCAGGCCCAGCTCTCGGTGATGCCCAGGCGCCGCTGGGGCGGCGCGATCAACGCAATGCCGATCAAGCGGTCGTCGACGAACAGGCCGATGGCGGGAAGTTTCTGGAAGAAATGCTGTTTGACCAGCTCGCGCACGGTGGCGCGCACCCGCTGCTCATACCCCGGGCGCTCAGCTTCGAAGATGTAGGCGAACGTCGGCTCATGGCGATAAGCCTGGTACAACAGGGAGCGTGCTTCGCGGGAATAGTCGCTATTGAGCAGACGGATTTCGGCAATCGCAGTTGAAGTGTCAGGCATACGGTGAATCTCCCTGGGCGCCATTCAAAAGACGGCGTTCTTATGGGTACGAACTTACGCAGCGCGAGTCGTTCCCAGACATTAGCAGTGCATCCGTCCTACCGCCACGCTGGCCCCCGTCCGACTTGTCGGCTAGCATCGCCCTTTTGCCAGACTGGACAGCCGACCATGAAAATCGTCTCTTTCAATATCAACGGGCTACGGGCTCGCCCGCATCAGTTGGCGGCGCTGATTGAAAAGCATCAACCCGATGTGATCGGCCTGCAGGAAACCAAGGTCCACGACGACCAGTTCCCGTTGGCCGACGTGCAGGCCCTGGGGTATCACGTGTACTACCACGGCCAGAAAGGCCATTACGGTGTGGCCCTGCTCTCGCGCAAAGAAGCGCTGAGCGTGCACAAGGGTTTTGCCAGCGATGAAGAAGACGCCCAGCGCCGCTTTATCTGGGGCACCTTCGCCGATGCACAGGGCAACCCGGTCACCATCATGAACGGCTATTTCCCCCAAGGCGAAAGCCGCGACCACCCCACCAAGTTCCCGGCCAAGCAGCGCTTCTACGCCGACTTGCAACAGTTGCTGGAAAGCCAGTTCAGCAACGACCAGGCGCTGGTGGTGATGGGCGATGTGAATATTTCCCCGGAAGATTGCGACATCGGCATTGGCGCCGACAACGCCAAGCGTTGGCTGAAAACCGGCAAGTGCAGCTTCCTGCCGGAAGAGCGCGAGTGGATGGCCCGCCTGAAGAACTGGGGCCTGGTGGACAGCTTCCGCCACCTCAACCCCGACGTGACCGACCGTTTCAGTTGGTTCGACTACCGCAGCCGTGGGTTTGAAGATGAGCCCAAGCGTGGCCTGCGTATCGACGTGATCCTGGCGTCCAACGGCTTGCTGCCCAGGATCAAGGATGCGGGGGTGGACTACGAACTGCGCGGCCTGGAAAAACCCTCGGACCATGCGCCGATCTGGCTGGAATTGAGCTGATTTCAAGTACGACGCGCTTAAACCATGTGGGAGCAAGCGCCCTCCCACATTTTTACAGTTGAGTGTCAGTCATATTACTGAAACCCAACTGACTTAATCTCGCGGCACTCCCTTTGCCTTGAGACGGTGCCGGCATGATCCCGCGCGTTCTGTTACTGCTGACCCTTTTTCCGCTGTTTGCCGTTAGCGCGCCGCTGCCCGTTCCCGATCAGGGCCCCGCCTTGCGCATCCAGGGCTCCAACACGATTGGCGCGGCGCTTGGCCCGGCGCTGGTCAAGGGGTTGATGGAGCAGCAGGGGCTGCAAGGGGTACACGCTGAACCCGCCGAAGGCGCCAATGAACTGCGCGTGATCGGCAAGACTCGCCAGGGCAAGACGCTGACCATCGAGGTCGCGGCCCATGGTTCCAGCACCGGGTTTGCCGCGCTGCACAAAGCCAGCGCCGACCTTGCCGCCTCATCCCGCCCGATCAAAGACAGCGAACTGGTGGACCTCGAACCCCTGGGCGACCTGAAAAGCCCCGAGGCCGAACAGGTGATCGCCATCGACGGCCTGGCCATCATCCTCAACCCACGCAACCCGCTGAATACGCTGAACACCGAGCAACTGGCGCAAATCTTCAACGGTGAGATCAGCACCTGGGAGGCACTCGGCGGCATCGGCGGAGCGATTCATTTATATGCACGGGATGACCAGTCGGGCACCTATGACACGTTCAAGGACCTGGTGCTCAGCCGTCGCGGCAAGCCCCTCGCCGCGTCGGCCAAGCGGTTCGAGGCCAGCGAGCAACTGTCGGATGCGGTGAGCCAGGACCCGCAAGGCATCGGTTTTATCGGCCTGCCCTATGTGCGCCAGGCTAAGGCGGTGGCGATCGTCGACGGTGACTCGCAACCGATGTTGCCGCTCAACAGCCTGATTGCCACCGAGGACTACCCGCTGTCGCGCCGCCTGTTCTTTTACCTGCCGCCGACCACGCAAAACCCGTGGGCCAAGGCGCTGGTGGACTTTACCCAAAGCAGCAAGGGCCAGGCGATCGTGGCGGCCAACGGGTTTATCGCGCAGCAGGTCCAGGCGATGGGCGTGGAGCCGCGCCCTTCGATGCCCGAGGACTATCAGGCAATTGCCCGTGAGGCCCAGCGCCTGACGGTGAATTTTCGCTTCGAAGAAGGCAGCGCCAGCCTGGACAACAAAGCGCGCCAGGATGTGCAACGCGTGGTGGCGTATATCAAAAGCCACGGCAAGCTCGACAAGCAGGTGACGCTGGTGGGGTTCGGCGATATCAAGAATGACCCGCAACGCGCGGCGCTGTTGTCCAAGCTGCGGGCGATGGCGGTGCGTCGGGAACTGGTCAAGAACGGCGTGGTGCTGCGCGATATTCGCGGGTTCGGCGCGCAGATGCCGGTGGCGGCGAATACGGCGGATGAAGGCCGGATCAAGAATCGGCGGGTGGAGGTGTGGGTGTACTGAGACCTTAGCCTTGCGGTGTTCGGAATGGCCTCATCGGGAGCAAGCCCCCTCCCACCCTAGACCGCGTTCTCATGCACAACTCGGTCAACTGTGGGAGGGGGCTTGCTCCCGATGGCAGGCGACGCGGTGTTACTGCCCGCCGCGCATCAGCTCTTTAGGCACATACTTGCCAATCTCGAACTTGCCGATCGCTGCACGGTGGACTTCGTCCGGGCCGTCGGCCAGGCGCAGGGTGCGTTGCATGGCGTACATGTAGGCCAGCGGGAAGTCGTTGGAGACGCCCGCGCCGCCATGGATCTGGATAGCGCGGTCGATCACCTTCAACGCCACGTTCGGCGCCACGACCTTGATCTGCGCGATTTCGCTTTTCGCCACTTTGTTACCCACGGTGTCCATCATGTACGCCGCCTTCAGGGTCAGCAGGCGTGCCATGTCGATTTCCATCCGCGAGTCGGCAATCTTGTCGATATTGCCGCCCAGGCGCGCCAACGGTTTGCCGAACGCGGTACGGCTGATGGCGCGTTTGCACATCAGTTCCAGCGCACGCTCGGCCATGCCGATGGAGCGCATGCAGTGGTGAATGCGGCCAGGACCAAGGCGTCCCTGGGCAATTTCAAAGCCACGGCCTTCACCCAGCAGGACGTTTTCATACGGCACGCGCACGTTATCGAACAGCACTTCGGCGTGCCCGTGGGGCGCATCGTCGTAGCCGAATACCGGCAGCGGGCGCACGATTTTCACGCCTGGGGCGTCCACCGGCACCAGGATCATCGAGTGCTGCTGATGGCGCGGCGCATCGGGATTGCTCAGGCCCATGAAGATCAGGATTTTGCAGCGCGGGTCACAGGCGCCGGAGGTCCACCATTTTTTGCCGTTGATCACCCACTCGTCGCCCTGGCGCTCGGCGCGGGCAGCCATGTTGGTGGCGTCCGAGGAGGCGACGTCGGGCTCGGTCATGGCGAAAGCCGAGCGGATCTCGCCGCGCAGCAATGGTTCGAGCCAGCGCTGTTTCTGTTCGGCGTTGGCATAGCGCACCAGCACTTCCATGTTGCCGGTGTCCGGCGCGGAGCAGTTGAACGGCTCCGGGCCCAGCAGCGAACGGCCCATGATTTCCGCCAGCGGCGCGTATTCAAGGTTGGTCAGGCCGGCGCCCAATTCGGATTCGGGCAGGAACAGGTTCCACAGGCCTTCGGCTTTCGCCTTGGCTTTCAGCTCTTCCATGATCGCGGTGGGCTGCCAGCGGTCGCCTTCGCTGACCTGGCGTTCGAACACCGGTTCGGCCGGGTAAACGTAAGCGTCCATGAACGCAGTGACGCGTTCACGCAGTTCCTGAACCTTGGGCGAATAGGCGAAATCCATGAGCAGCTCCCTTCTTTGAGAGGTTGTTTAGGTCATGCAATCGATGCTAGAACAGCGTTGATAATTTACCTAGCCTATTCTCGGCGTGTATTAACATTCATCACCGATATATGATCGGGGCATGGACACCTAACAATAAGAGCGCAACGAAATGAATCTGAGCAAGGTCGACCTCAACCTGTTTATCGTCTTTGACGCGATCTACACCGAAGCCAACCTGACCCGCGCTGGGCAGATTGTCGGCATCACCCAACCGGCGGTGTCCAACGCTCTGGCACGCCTGCGCGAGACCTTCAACGACCCGCTGTTCGTGCGCACGGCCCAAGGCATGGTGCCCACGCCGATGGCGCAGAACATCATCGGCCCGGTGCGCAATGCGCTGTCATTGCTGCGGGTGTCGGTGCAGGAAAGCCGGATTTTCAACCCGCAGCAAGCGGCCAAGACCTACCGTATCAGCATGACCGACTTGACCGAGGCGGTGATCCTGCCGCCGCTGTTCCAGCGCCTGCGGCGCCTGGCGCCGACGGTGGTGATCGAGAGCTTCCTGTCCAAACGCCGCGAGACCACCAAGGAACTGGCCGCCGGGCGCCTGGATTTTGCCGTCGATGCGCCGCTCAACACAGACCCGCAGGTGCGTCATGTCAAGCTGATGGAAGACCGCTACGTGTGCGCCATGCGCAAGGGCCACCCGATGGCGGGCAAGGACAAGTTCACCCTGGATGATTACCTGGCGCTGACCCATATCCATATCTCCAGCCGCCGCAACGGCTTGGGCCATGTCGACCTGGCCCTGGGCAAGATGGGCATCCAGCGCAAGATCGCCCTGCGCTCCCAGCATTACCTGATGGCCTCGCAAGTGTTGCAGCAGACCGACATGGTGATGACCGTTCCCGAGCGCTTCGCCCGCCGTCATGAGCTGCACTGGTTCAATCTGCCGGTCAACGACGTGCCGCTGGTGGAAACCCACCTGTACTGGCACGAAAGCACCGACCAGGACCCGGCCAACCGCTGGATGCGTGAGCAAATGATCGAGTTGTGCCAGCAAGTCACAGCCCACGAAAAGAAGCTGGATAAACAACAGGCCTGAGGTTGAAGAACGCCCCCCCTGAGGAGGGGGCTTGCCCCCGATGGGCTGCGCAGCGCCCCTTGACGTTTACGTCAACCTGCCATTAGCTTAGCGCCAAGACCTTCTTGAGCGCCCTCATGAGCACGACCTACAGCATCTCCGACCTCGCCCGCGAGCTCGACATCACCACCCGCGCCATTCGCTTCTATGAAGAACAAGGCCTGCTGACCCCGGAACGCCGGGGCCAGGAGCGCATCTACTCGGCGCGGGACAAGGTCAGCCTCAAGCTGATCCTGCGGGGCAAGCGCATCGGTTTTTCCCTGGCCGAATGCCGTGAGTTGATCGAACTCTACGACCCCACCAGCGGCAACCATATCCAACTCAACAGCATGCTGGTGAAGATCGCCGAGCGTCGCGAACAGTTGGAGCAGCAACTGCTGGATATCGAACAAATGAAGCTGGAACTGGACACCGCCGAAGAGCGCTGCACCCAGGCCCTGGCCGAAACCATCCAAGGCCAGGCTGGCCATTGATCAGAAGGTAGTTGCCATGTCCCTCCCCTCCCACGTGCGCCTGGTCGAAGTCGGCCCGCGCGACGGTTTGCAGAACGAAGCCCAACCCATCAGCGTGGCCGACAAGGTGCAGTTGGTGGATGCCTTAAGCGCCGCCGGCCTGAGCTATATCGAAGTCGGCAGTTTTGTCTCGCCTAAATGGGTGCCGCAGATGGCCGGCTCCGCCGAAGTCTTTGCGCAGATCCAGCGCAAGCCCGGCGTAACCTACGGCGCACTGGCGCCGAACCTGCGCGGTTTTGAAGATGCGCTGGCCGCCGGGGTCAAGGAGGTCGCGGTGTTTGCCGCCGCGTCCGAGGCGTTTTCCCAGCGCAACATCAACTGCTCGATCAGTGAAAGCCTGGAGCGATTCGTACCGATCATGGCGGCCGCCAAACAGCAGGGTGTCAGTGTGCGCGGCTATGTGTCCTGCGTGCTGGGGTGCCCCTATGAAGGCGCGGTCGCCCCGGAACAAGTGGCGGCGGTGGCCCGCGAGCTGTTTGCCATGGGCTGCTATGAAGTGTCCCTGGGCGACACCATCGGCACCGGCACGGCGGGGGCCACGCGCCGGCTGTTCGAGGTGGTGGGCGCGCACGTACCACGGGACAAGTTGGCCGGGCACTTCCATGACACCTATGGCCAGGCCGTCGCCAACGTCTATGCCAGCCTGCTGGAAGGAATCAACGTGTTCGACAGCTCTATCGCGGGCCTGGGCGGTTGCCCCTACGCCAAAGGCGCCAGCGGTAACGTCGCCACCGAAGATGTGGTGTACCTGCTCAACGGCCTGGGGATCGAGACCGGGATCGACCTGGAGCAATTGATTCTCGCGGGCCGGCAGATCAGCAACGTCCTGGGCCGACCCAGCGGCTCACGCGTTGCCAAGGCGCGTAACGCCAGTTGAGTAGCTTAGCCGTGACAATGTGTTACCGCAGACCGGACGGACGAGTAACACGGGAACATATTTTGTCGTATTTGCTGCAGGCCATTTCCTACAAAAAATACAACACATTGATTTTAAACGTTTTTTAAAAGTTGGCACGGCTTCTGCTATCTCTATGGCATAACAAGAATAAAAAGCGCCAAACCTAATAAAAATAAGACGAAACGACTCTGACATAACAAAAACAACACGGCAGAGACGCAGCTAACAGATTTTTTTGGAGAAGATGTGCTTCGCAGGGTACGGCTTGCCGAAACCCGCAACCGGATAGAGAAAAATAAAACTACCTCAGGTAGCTACCCACTGGTTGGATCGCGTGCGAAGAAGCAGATCAGCGCTCAAAAAAATACGTTTGCTCTTGACCCCGAATGGGGGTCGCCAAAAACAGCGGTAAAGGGTAACGGTTGCTAAAAACAACAATAGACCGCCCCTCAATAATAAAAAAAGAGCACGTAACAACAAATTAAAGGGGACCTTAGGGTCCCCTTTGTGCTGTCTGGGATTGCGCAATTTTCAAGCACCCCCTCGATTTAAAAGGTGGGAGGGGGCTTGCTCCCGATGGCAGTGTGCCAGTCATTGAGTGGGTTGACTGATGCACCGCTATCGGGAGCAAGCCCCCTCCCACAGTTTGATTGCAGGGTGTCAGCCCCGTCCCAGTGGCGTGAGTATGAAGGCGGCGACCACGCGATCATGGTAGGCTCGGTGAAGAACCTCATCGTGCACCAGCAGAACGCCGCGCCACTGGTGTATTGCCACGGCAAGATGGGCGCCCTGCCCATGCCGGCCTAAGCTACACATCCAATCACGTGGGAGGGGGCCCCCTCCCACTGGGTTTCAGTGAGGCGACTAAGACTGCGTTCGCAGCTCCTCGAGCGAAATCTCGCGCATGCGAAATTTCTGGATCTTGCCCGTCACCGTCATCGGAAACGCGTCGACAAACTTGAAATACTTGGGCGTCTTGTAGTGCGCAATACGGCCCTTGCACCAGGTTTGCAGTTCCAGCTCATTGGCCACATGCCCGGGATGCAACTTGACCCAGGCGACGATTTCTTCACCGTAACGCTCATCGGGGATGCCAATGACCTGCACATCGGCCACCGCCGGATGGGTGAAGAAAAACTCTTCCAGCTCGCGCGGGTACACGTTCTCGCCACCGCGAATGATCATGTCTTTGTTGCGCCCGGCGATGCACACGTAGCCGTGCTCGTCCATGGTCGCCAGGTCACCGGTGTGCATCCAGCCAGCGGCGTCGATGGCGTCGCGAGTACCGTCGGGGTTGTTCCAGTAACCGAGCATCACGCTGTAGCCACGGGTACACAGCTCCCCGATCTCGCCGCGCGCGACGGTGTTACCGGCCAGGTCGATGATCTTGCTTTCCAACTGCGGCTGGGTGCGGCCGACCGTGGTGACGCGGCGCTCCAGATCGTCATCGGCGCCGGTCTGCAGGGACACCGGGCTGGTTTCGGTCATGCCATAGGCAATCTGCACCTCACTCATGTGCATCTCGCTGATGACCCGGCGCATCACTTCGATCGGGCACGTGGCACCGGCCATGATCCCGGTACGCAAGGTGGCCAGGTCGAACTCGCCCCGCCGTGGGTGATCGAGCATGGCGATAAACATCGTCGGCACGCCGTACAGGCCGGTGGCGCGTTCTTCGGCAACGGCGGTCAGGCTCAGCAGCGGGTCGAAGCCGTCGTTCGGGTAAATCATGGTGGTGCCGTGGGTGATGCAGCCCAGGTTGCCCATCACCATGCCGAAGCAATGATAGAGCGGCACCGGGATCACCAGGCGGTCCTGCGCAGTCAGGCCCAGGCTTTCGCCGACCATGTAGCCGTTGTTGAGGATATTGTGGTGACTGAGGGTGGCGCCCTTGGGGAAGCCGGTGGTGCCGGAGGTGTACTGGATATTGACGGCCTGGTCGAAGTGCAGCCTGGCTTGGCGCGCGCTCAACCGCTCAGGCGGGATGCCGGTACCGAGGGCCGACAGCTGCGACCAGGGCAGAAATCCCGAAGGTGGGCTGGAGGCGAGGCTGATCACGCCCCGCAGGTCCGCGAGTGTTTCGCAGTTCAATTGACCGATGGATTGCTCCGCCAGTTCAGGCACCAACGCCTGCAACATTGCGTGGTAGTCGGAGGTTTTGAAAGAACCGGCACACACCAGCCATTGGCAGCCGGATTGCTTGAGCACGTACTCCAGTTCAGTACTGCGGTAGGCCGGGTTGATATTGACCAGAATCACCCCGAGCTTGGCGCTGGCCAACTGGCTGATGCACCACTCAGCGCAGTTCGGCGCCCAGATGCCCAGGCGGTCGCCAGGTTGCAAGCCCAACGCCAGTAGCGCGCGAGCGTGCAGGTCGACGGCCTCGGCCAGTTGCCGCCAGGTGTAGCGGCGTTGCTGGTGACACACCACCAAGGCTTCCCCATCGGGATACTGCGCAACCGTGTGATCGAAGGCCTGACCGATTGTCATGGCCAATAAGGTCTTGTCCTGAGAGCCACGGCTGTAGCTCTGATTTGGTTGATCCATAACGACCCCTGTTGTCTTTTTTGTAGGTTGACGTATACGTAAACTACGATTGACAGCGCCGCGACGCAAGTTTACGTTAACGTAAAGGTGAGCGCCCCCTCCCCCGGCGCCGTCACCCCACAACAACAAAGCTCAATAATAAAGGTGCCTTCCATGAGTTACCCCTCCCTGAACTTCGCCCTCGGCGAAACCATCGACATGCTGCGCGACCAAGTGCAGTCCTTCGTGGCCAAGGAGATTTCTCCCCGCGCGGCACAAATCGACATCGACAACCTGTTCCCCGCCGACCTGTGGCGCAAGTTCGGTGACATGGGCCTGCTGGGCATTACCGTGGCGGAAGAATACGGCGGTGCCGGCCTGGGTTACCTGGCCCATGTGGTGGCCATGGAAGAAATCAGCCGGGGTTCGGCGTCAGTGGCCTTGTCCTACGGGGCCCACTCCAACCTCTGCGTGAACCAGATCAACCGCAACGGCAACCATGAACAGAAACTCAAGTACCTGCCGAAGCTGATCAGTGGCGAACACGTTGGCGCCCTGGCCATGAGCGAGCCGAATGCCGGCTCCGACGTGGTCTCGATGAAGCTGCGCGCCGACAAGCGCGGCGACCACTACGTGCTCAACGGCAGCAAGACCTGGATCACCAACGGCCCCGACGCCAACACCTACGTGATCTACGCCAAGACCGACCTTGAGAAAGGCCCCCACGGCATCACCGCGTTTATCGTCGAGCGCGACTGGAAAGGCTTCAGCCGCAGCAACAAGTTCGACAAGCTCGGCATGCGCGGTTCCAACACCTGCGAGTTGTTCTTCGATGACGTGGAAGTGCCCGAAGAAAATATCCTCGGCGTACTCAACGGCGGCGTCAAAGTGCTGATGAGCGGCCTGGACTACGAGCGCGTCGTACTGTCCGGCGGCCCGACCGGGATCATGCAAGCGTGCATGGACCTGATCGTTCCCTACATCCATGACCGCAAGCAGTTCGGCCAGAGCATCGGCGAATTCCAACTGATCCAAGGCAAAGTCGCCGACATGTACACCCAGCTCAACGCCAGCCGCGCCTACCTGTACGCGGTGGCCCAGGCCTGCGAGCGCGGTGAAACCACGCGCAAGGACGCAGCCGGGGTGATCCTCTACAGCGCCGAACGCGCCACACAAATGGCCCTCGACGCGATCCAGATCCTGGGCGGCAATGGCTACATCAATGAATTCCCCGCCGGACGCCTGCTGCGTGACGCCAAGCTGTACGAAATCGGTGCCGGCACCAGTGAGATCCGACGCATGTTGATCGGTCGCGAACTCTTCAACGAAACCCGCTGAAGGAGCGCGTCATGGCCACCTTGCACACCCAGCTCAACCCGCGCTCGGCGGAATTTGCCGCCAACAGCGCGGCGATGCGCCAACAGGTCGACGCCCTGCACACCCTGCTCGCCCAGGTGCAGCAAGGCGGCGGCGCCAAGGCTCAGGAGCGCCACACCTCGCGTGGCAAACTGCTGCCACGTGAGCGGATCAACCGCTTGCTCGACCCGGGCTCGCCGTTCCTGGAACTCAGCCAGCTGGCCGCCCACCAGGTGTATGGCGAAGACGTGCCTGCGGCCGGGGTGATTGTCGGGATCGGCCGGGTCGAAGGCGTCGAATGCATGATCGTCGCCAACGACGCCACGGTGAAAGGCGGTTCCTACTACCCGCTGACGGTCAAGAAACACCTGCGCGCCCAGACCATCGCCGAACAGAACCGCCTGCCGTGCATCTACCTGGTGGATTCCGGCGGCGCCAACCTGCCGCGCCAGGATGAGGTTTTCCCGGACCGCGAGCACTTCGGGCGGATCTTCTTCAACCAGGCCAACATGAGCGCCCAGGGCATCCCGCAGATTGCCGTGGTGATGGGCTCGTGTACCGCAGGCGGTGCCTATGTACCGGCGATGGCGGACGAAGCGATTATGGTGCGCCAGCAAGCCACCATCTTCCTCGCCGGCCCGCCGCTGGTGAAGGCCGCCACCGGTGAAGTGGTCAGCGCCGAAGACCTCGGCGGTGCCGATGTACATTGCAAGATCTCCGGCGTGGCCGACCACTATGCCGATAGCGATGAACACGCCCTGGCCCTGGCACGGCGCAGCGTAGCCAACCTCAACTGGCGCAAACAGGGCCAGTTGCTGCAACGCACACCGGTGGCGCCGCTGTACAGCAGCGAAGAGTTGTACGGCGTGATTCCGGCGGATGCCAAGCAGCCGTTCGATGTGCGCGAAGTGATTGCGCGGCTGGTGGACGGCTCGGTATTCGATGAGTTCAAAGCGCTGTTCGGCACCACACTGGTCTGTGGTTTTGCGCACTTGCACGGCTACCCGATAGCGATCCTGGCCAACAACGGGATTCTGTTCGCCGAAGCCGCACAAAAAGGTGCGCACTTTATCGAGCTCGCCTGTCAGCGTGGGATTCCTTTGTTGTTCCTGCAAAACATCACCGGTTTTATGGTCGGCCAGAAGTACGAAGCCGGCGGCATCGCCAAGCACGGCGCCAAGCTGGTCACAGCGGTGGCCTGCGCCAAAGTACCGAAATTCACCGTGATCATCGGCGGCAGCTTTGGCGCCGGTAACTACGGCATGTGCGGCCAAGTACGGCGGCAACACCTTCTACGTCGGCCTGCAAAAACTCACCGGCAACAGCGCCTGGATGCGCGTCAACGGCACCAGCGGCGGCACCCTGGCCAACGATAGAACAAAGGAAT
>NZ_JAKNRV010000010.1:0-40846 GCF_023072625.1 Pseudomonas emilianonis | reverse complement strand
GACAGCGGCGCCCACGGCCGTCACTTCACCAACGATTTCGTGGCCCGGCACCCGTGGCAGTTGCGCTTGCGGCAACTCACCGTCCACCAGGTGCAGGTCGGTGCGGCACACGCCACAGGCCAGGACTTTGATCAACAGCTGCCCGGCGCCGGGTGTCGGGACCGGGCGCTCCTCAAGTTGCAGCGGCTGGCCGGGGGTGTGCAGAACCATCGCACGCATAACAAATCTCCAGGTGTTCGAGCGGTGATGCCAGGTCGGCCGACGGTTTCAGGCCCAGGACCGTGACGTTGCGGCCGAGTGAATAATAGACGCACGAAAAACGTGCGCCTCCCGCGCCTTCGTGCGGTATCCCTGATCCCGCGTTCCAATTGAGCTTAAGCGTCGGCCTGAAGACTTGATGTACATCAAGCCTCGCGCATTTGAGGCACCCAGAATCGACGAAGGATAATCCACTGGTCGAACCTTGGCGGAGGGGCGTATGAGCGATTTTTTGAGTGCAGAGGAGCTGGACGGGGTGGACGCGTATTGGCGGGCGTCCAATTACCTGGCGGTCGGGCAGATCTACCTCAAGAGCAACCCGTTGTTACAGGCCCCCCTGACCCTGGCGCACATCAAACCGCGCCTGTTGGGGCATTGGGGCACGACGCCGGGGCTGAATCTGCTCTATACGCACCTCAATCGGCTGATCAACCAGTACGACTTGAACATGCTCTTCGTCGCCGGCCCCGGACACGGTGGCCCGGCGGTGGTCGCGCAGACTTACCTGGAAGGCACCTACACCGAGTGTTATCCCTCGGTGGAGCGCAATGCCAATGGGCTGTTGCGGCTGTTTCGGCAGTTTTCCTGGCCCTACGGGATTTCCAGCCACGTCTCGGCCCAGATCCCGGGGTCGATCCATGAAGGCGGCGAACTGGGTTACTGCCTGGCGCACGCCTATGGCGCGGTCTTCGATAACCCGGACCTGATCGTCGCCTGCGTGATCGGCGACGGCGAAGCCGAAACCGGCCCGCTGGCCGCCAGTTGGCATTCCAACAAATTCATCAACCCCGCGCGCGACGGGGCGGTGCTGCCGATCCTGCACCTCAACGGCTACAAGATCGCCAACCCCACGGTACTCTCCAGGATCAGCGAAGATGAGCTGTCAGCCCTGTTGTATGGCTATGGCTACGATCCGTACTTCGTCGAAGGCGATGACCCGGCGCAGGTCCATCAGGAGCTTGCCCGTACCCTTCACACCATGTTGCTGAAAATTCGCGAGATTCAGCAGGCGGCGCGCCAGCCCCGGCGCTCCGAGGCGCCGGAACGCCAGTTGTGGCCGGTGCTGGTATTGCGCACGCCCAAAGGCTGGACCGGGCCCAAGTTTGTCGATGGCTGTCGGGTCGAAGGCACCTGGCGAGCCCATCAAGTGCCGCTGGCCAACTTTCAGTCGCCGGGGCATGTGCAGCAGTTGGAGGAATGGCTGAACAGCTACCGCCCCGACGAACTGTTCGATGCCGACGGCGCCTTGCTCCCGGAAATCGCTGCGCTGGCGCCCACCGGACACCGCCGAATGAGCGCCAACCCCCACGCCAATGGCGGGCTGTTATTGCGCATGCTCGACTTGCCACGCTTTGCCGACTACGCGGTAGCACTGCAGGCCCCCGGTTGCCAGCGCGCCGAGGCGACTCGGGTACTGGGGAGTTTTTTGCGCGACGTGATGAAAAACGCGCGGGGCGCCAGCAACTTCCGCCTGTTCGGCCCGGATGAAACCGCCTCCAATCGCCTGGACGCCGTGTATGAGGTCACCGCCAAGGCGTGGATGGACCCATTGGAGGCCGACGACCTGAACCTGGCCGCGGATGGTCGGGTCATGGAGATCCTCAGCGAGCACGTCTGTGAGGGCTGGCTTGAAGGCTATCTGCTCACCGGCCGCCATGGCCTGCTGTCGTGTTATGAAGCGTTCATCCATATCGTCGATTCGATGGTCAACCAGCATGCCAAATGGTTGAAAACCGCCGCCAGCGTGCCCTGGCGCAAGCCGGTGGCTTCGCTCAACCTGCTGCTGACGTCCCATGTCTGGCGCCAGGACCACAACGGGTTCTCTCATCAAGACCCAGGCTTCATCGACCTGGTGGCGAACAAGAAGTCCGACGTGGCGCGTATCTACCTGCCGCCTGATGCCAACTGCCTGCTGTCGGTGGCGGATCACTGCCTGCGCAGCCGCAATTACATCAATGTCATCGTGGTGGGCAAGCAGCCGGAGTGGCAGTGGCTGAATATCGACGCGGCCGTGCAGCATTGCCTGGCGGGCATCGGCCGCTGGGACTGGGCCTGCCGTGATGATCAGGACCCGGACGTGGTCATGGCCTGTGCCGGCGACGTGCCGACCCTGGAAACCCTGGCCGCCGTGACGTTGCTGCGCGAGTACGTACCGGATCTACGGGTCAGGGTGATCAACGTGGTGGACCTGATGGTGCTGCAGTCGTCATCGCAGCATCCCCATGGGCTAGCGGATGCGGCCTTCGACGGGTTGTTCACCACCGACAAGCCGGTGATCTTTGCCTTCCACGGCTACCCGGCGCTGGTGCATCGGCTGCTGTACAAACGCACCAATCATGACAACTTTCATGTGCGGGGCTTCATCGAGGAGGGCGCCACCACCACTCCGTTCGATATGGCGGTGATCAACAACCTGGATCGCTACAGGTTGGCATTGGACGTCATCGAGCGTGTACCCCGCTTGCACGAACAACGCCACACCGCGCAGGCGCGGTACTGGTCGATGATGGAGAAACACAAGCTGTACCTGATCGAACATGGTGAAGACCTGCCCGAGGTACTGAACTGGCAATGGACACCGGCCACCTAGGGGCTGATGGACGGCGTTACTTGTTCTTCCAGTATTTCTGCATTTCGATAAACAGAAACGACGCCGTCCAGCTGATCAGCACCAGGCCGGTCAGCGCTTGCACGCCGGTCAGGAACTTGAGGTTGCCCATGGGGGAGATGTCACCGAAACCGATGGTGGTGTAGGTCGTGAACGAAAAATACACGCAGTCCATGAACGAACCATCGAAGTTGCCTGACAGGCTGCCCCATTCGCCGTCGCGGATCATCAGGTAGTAGGTCAAGGCGAAGCACCAGACTTCGATCGCGTGAGCCAGCAGGGCGCCGAATACGCCAATCATCATCCTTAAACGGCTCCTGACCTTGAGGCGCGGTAGCAAGTCGTTCAGGCGCAACAGGAATTCGTAATGAATGATCACGGCGATGATGACCACCAGCGTATTAATCAGCGTGACGGCCAGCATGGCGATCCTCAGTGGGTGGTTTAAGGGCGACGCTCAACCTGCGGCGACCGGTACGGGTTTCATTGGCAACAGCGCGGGGAAGTCCTCTGGCGTCAGGCTTTCCTTTTCCATCAATAGACGCGCGCCGGCCTCGAGGTCGGCGCGATGCGCCTGGAGTAGGGTTTTGGCGCGTGCGTAGGCCTCGTCGAGCAGGGCGCGTATACATAGGTCGACTTCTCTGGCCGTCTGTTCCGAATAATCTTTCTGCCCCGTGCTCTGCATCTGCTCACCCAGGTAGGTCATGCTTTGTCGCTCCAGCACCGACTGCCCCAGCTCGGCGCTCATGCCGAAGCGGGTAATCAACTGCCGGGCGATATCGGTTGCGCGGGCCAGGTCATCGGCGGCGCCGGTGGAGGTCTGGCCATAGATCAGAAACTCGGCGGCGCGGCCGGCCATCAGCACGACGATTCGGTCCTTGAGCATCTGGCAACTGATCAGGAAGTGGTCTTCCGTTGGGCGCTGCAAAGTGTAACCCAAGGAGCCAATGGCACGCGGCACGATTGACACCTTGTGTACCGGGTCCATCGCTGGCAGGCGACTCGCCGCCAGCGCGTGGCCCATCTCGTGGTACGCCACCACCTGGCGTTCTTCGGGGCGCAGCACGCTGCTCTTGCGTTCGATGCCCGCGATCAGGCGTTCCACGGCCGCGGTAAAATCGTCCAGGCCGACTGTATCGGCGCCACGGCGAGTGGCGACAATCGCCGCTTCGTTGACCAGGTTCGCCAGGTCGGCGCCGGTGAAACCGGTGGTGATGTCGGCAATGCGCTCGCTGTCGAGGGCCGGGTCCACGGTGATTTTTTGCAGGTGAACCTTGAGGATCGCCTGCCGCCCCTTACGGTCAGGGCGATCGATCAACACCTGGCGGTCGATCCGCCCTGCGCGCAGCAGCGCCGGGTCGAGCACTTCCGGGCGATTGGTCGCGGCCAGCAGCACCACGCCCTCGCGGGGGTCGAAGCCGTCCAGTTCGGCCAGGAGCTGGTTGAGGGTCTGTTCCTTTTCGTCATTGCCCCCCATTACGCCGACGCCACGCATTTTGCCCAGGGCATCCAGTTCATCGATAAAAATGATGCACGGCGCGGCCGCGCGCGCCTGTTCGAACAGGTCGTGGACCCGTGCGGCGCCAACGCCGACGAACATCTCGACGAATTCCGAGCCCGAGATCGAGAAAAACGGCACCCCGGCTTCGCCCGCGATGGCTTTGGCCACCAGGGTCTTGCCGGTGCCCGGCGGCCCCACCAGCAGCGTGCCTTTGGGAATATGCGCGCCCAAGCGCGAGTACTTGGCCTTGTCCTTGAGGAACGAGACGATCTCCACCAGTTCGGCCTTGGCGTCATCGATGCCCGCGACATCCGCAAAAGTGATCCCCGTGTCCCGTTGAACAAACACCCGGGCCCGGGACTTGCCGATGTTCATCAGCCCACCGAGTCCCTGTTTTTGCGCGACGCCGCGAAACACAAAGTGCCAGACCACCATGATCAGGACAAAGGGCAGCAGCCAACCCAGCAGGCCGCTCAAAAAGGTATTGTCATTGACCCCGGTGAAGCTGGCGCCCGACTGGGCCAGGTTCGTGGCCAACGCCGGATCGATTCGCACTGTTGTGAACAGGTTGTGGCCGTCGATCGGCACTTGCAGCTTGCCGCTGATCTGGTCTTTCTCGACCTGCAAGTCGCTGACCTTCTGCTCGTTCAACAGTTGCAGAAACTGACTGTACGGGATGCTTTGCACCGCGCGGTGCTCCGCCCACAGAAACTGTACGACGGTGAACACGACAAACGCGGTCAGAAAGTAAGACAGGTTCCACTGATGGTTCTTTTTCATAACATTGACTCAAAAAGAAGGCCCGCAACGCATATGCCGCCGTTGAATGCCCCGGTTGACTGCCTGGGACATTCATCATTTCAGGCGAGCAACAGGTGATCCTCCACCCGCATGACACCCGGCACCGACCAGGCTGCCCGTTCCACGATTTTGCGCTCACTCCATAGGTGAACCTTGCCGTCGAGCCTGACAACGTCACCGTCGACCCTGACGTGAATATCCTTGGCGTCCACTTCAGCATTGCGTTTGAGCGCATCTTCGATGTGCTTGCGGATATCGACGATGTCCACCCGGGGGCTCAGGGTCAGCCGATTGTCTACGCCGAGCACGCCGGATAGCTTACGCACCGCTTTCTCTACGGCTTCCTTCTGGTACTGCCAGTCGACTTCGCCTTCAAGGGTGATCCAGCCGTTCTGAACGATGACTTTTACGGCGTTCGCCGGTACGTCGGCGCTCCAGTTGATGATGCTCAGGGCGCGGGAGGCAATGGTGTCGTCCGCCGTGCCGGCGCCTTTGTGCAGCCTGACCTGAATCTCCTCCGCCACGGCACGCACACCTTTGACGCCTTTTACCGCACGCTCGGCGCTGATTTTCTGCACGTAGCTACTGACATGTCCGGTGAGCGTGACAACGCCGTTTTCCACGGCGACACCGATGCTGGCTGCATCGATCTGCGGTTGGAATTCAAGCTCTTCCATGATGGCTTTGCGCAAACTCAAGTCGCTCATGTTGGTGTCCTCAGTCGAATGCGTGGCTTAGGGAGGGCCTTACATGGCCGTTCACTGGTTTCTACGCCCGAACCGCGAAAAATTATTGAGCTATATCAACAAGGCCTGAGTGATTCGCTCATTGAGTGAAAGCCGGCCATTAGTTGACAAAGATCAGATCGCACGTTTCGTGGCGTCAGATACTCGACCGATGCTTTTCAGTCACAAAGCAGGGGGCCACTCTGCTCGCAAGGAAGTCGGGTGCAGTCAGGCAGTTACGCGTGCTCAGGCCGAGGTATCTAATGCTGCCACTCAAACGTGTTTTATTGATTGCACCCTCCGAGATGACGCGCACCCCGGCCTTTGACCGGGCCCAGGCACTGGCCAGGGCTACCGGTGCGTTGTTGCACATTGTTGCGTTTGACTACGTCACGTCGCTGGCGATGGCGGGGTTGTTTGACCATGACGCGATGGCCCAGGCCCGGGAGGGCTACCTGCAGGTCCATCGCCACTGGCTGGAGCAGCAAGTGCGCTTTCAACGGCGCGCGGGGCTGCAGGTCAGCTGTGAAGTGGTGTGGGCCAAACCCAGCCTGGCGCAGGTGCTGGCGTATGTGAACGAGTTTCATGCCGACCTGGTGATCAAGGACGTCGAGCATGTGTCGGCGCTTGACCGGACTTTCCATCAACCCTTGGATTGGCTGTTGTTGCGCGATTGTCCGGCCTGCCTGCACCTGGTCACCGACGCCAGGCATCCCAAACCGTTGAAAGTCCTCGCGGCCATCGACTTGTCGCATCTTGAAGAACTGACATACGGGCTGAACGAGCGCGTCCTCGAACTGGCGTCGACATTGGCACTCGCTTGCGATGCGCAACTGCACCTGCTCAATGTCAGCAACTGGTCGGTGGTGGGCGATACCACCACGAGCGTGCCAACCCAGAGCCTGGACAGCAGTTTGAGCGAGGCGGTCAACGACGCGCAGGCGGAGGCCTTCGAGGCGCTTGCCGAACGCTATGGCGTCGAGCAGAAATACCAGCATGTGCTGACCGGGATTCCCCACAAAGTGATCAGCCTGTTCGCCCGGCGCAACGCCTTCGACGTGGTGGTGCTTGGCACGGTCTATCGCGACAGGCTTGACCGGCTGATTGGCAGCACCGCCGAGAGCGTGCTGAACCGCGCGTCCTGCAGTTTGATGATCGTCAAGCCATCACCCTGCGTTGACTGAAACCACCGGTCCCATGAAATCTCAAGGAGACACCCATGTGCATGACGTTTCTGGGGGCGGCGGGCACGGTCACCGGTAGCAAGTACTTGCTGGAGCATCGACACCTGCACCTACTGTTTGGATGTTCGGTGCAAAAAAATACCGAGCCTGAACGACCGCTTTATACCCAAGGATAGGTACTTTCCGACCTGCTGAAAGTTATCGCAACGAGATACGCTTTGGCCGATTGAGACTTTTTAAAAAACACTGGAGCTTTTTTATGAACACCGATGAAAAGCTTAGGCAGCAAGTGATTGAAGAACTGAGTTGGGACTCGGCACTGAAAGCCGATCAGGTTTTAGTGCAAGTGTCCGATGGCATCGTCACGCTCTCCGGCAACGTCGTCAGTCATGCCGAACGGTGGCACGCGGAGCAGGCTGTCGCTCATGTTGCCGGTGTCGTGGATCTGATCAACCAGATTGATGTCGTGCTGCCCTCCAGCCATGTGCGCACGGACAGTGATCTCGTCGCGGCAGCCGTTGCAGCATTGCAATGGAACACCTCGCTGGCAGACCACCGCGTCAAAGTCAGCGTGGCGGATGGCTGGCTGGTGCTCGGCGGAGAAGTGGATTCTGAGCATCAGCGCCAGACGGCCGGTTATGCAGTGCGCTATCTGCAGGGGATCAAGGGGATCAGTAACGATATCGTGGTCAAGACGCAGGCCTCTGCACAAACCATCAAGACAGATATCGAGTCAGCGTTTCGACGCAAGGCCATCATCGACGCCCATGGTATTGATGTGCGCGTGGAGGGCGGGGACGTCACGCTATCGGGGATTGTCGGATCGCTCCCGGAACGGGAGATGGCGCGTTTGACTGCATCGAGCACTGCGGGTGTGCTGAAAGTTGTCGATAATCTGCTGGTAGCGCCTATCCGACCTGATACGCCTGGCTCGATATAACCGCGCGGGATTGCCCACAGTGTTGATGTTGATCATGGGATGAGTCCGTTGCGCTTACCATCGGCAGCCGCAACCGGAGTTTTTTCGCCGGCTGCCAGGGCGATGCGGGCGAGTTCGGGAATTGATTTGGCTTCAGTCCGGCTCATGATCGACGCTCTGTGCTTTTCCACTGTCCTTTGACTAATCCCTAAATCAGCCGCAATGTTTTTGCTCGGATGGCCGTCCAGAACCATCGCCATAATCTGGCGCTGGCGGGCGGTGAGGTGGCTGATATGGTCAATCGCAGCCTTGCGAAGGACCTGGGTACTCTCGGTGGCGACTTGACTGGCCAACGCTTTTTTCACGCTGGTTAACAGCTGCTGATAACGAAACGGCTTTTCAATGAAGTCGCACACCCCCGCCCTCATCGCATCGACGACGTCTGCTACGCGGCTGTTGCAACTGATCATGAGAATGGGCAGCTCGTCACCCTGTGCTTTAAGACGGGCAACCACCTCGAGCCCGTTGATGCCCGAGGGGCGTGCCTCAATGATCAGGCAGCCCCTTTTGTCACCGGCATAACTGCCGAGAAACTGCTCAGCAGTGCAATAGTCACGCACCAGGTAACCTACTGACTCTAATACGCTGCGCAGGTTGTTGCGCAGCACCGCATCCTCGTCCACCACGTACATGACGGGTGGGTGCGAAGAGGGCATGGCGTGTGTGGTGGGTACTGCAGCTTGTGTACTTAATGCGGCGCCGAGGGTGGCGCGCAACACGTTCAAGCTCACAGGTTTGCGCAGGAGCACGCAATCGGCGGTCAGGGCTGATTGGGTAACCTGCTTTTTCGTATCGGCGGTCAGTATGATCGCGGGTGTGATTCGATTGAATTGACCGCGGATTTTTTGCACCAGTTGGACACCGTCCATGGACCGGTCAAGCGTGTGCTCCGTCAAAATCAGGTCCGGCTGAATGCCTGAACGCGCGATCCATTCCAACGCGGCGACGCCATCGCTGACCGCTACCGTATGATAGCCCTGCGAACCTAGTCCGCTACTCAGCATGTCGCATAGCAGGGCGTCCGGTTCCACGATCAACAGCAGGCAAATGCGCGCCGTGCTCAACGCTTGAGCGCTCAGTTGTTTGTACGCGCAGGGTTGAGCGATTGACGGGGGGGAGGGCTGGTCGAGTCCGAATCGACTCAACAACTTCTCCACAGTGGCATCCAATTGTTCGAGCACTCTGCGCGCTGGTGTCGTGGGGTCGAATTCACACGCCTCAAGCTGGCCCACAACGAGTGAAACCAATTGCGCTGTCTGGCGAAGTTTCTGATCAATGCCGTACAACCGTTCAGCGGAGGACGGGCAGTAGACGGATGCAGGGCCTGATGCCTGATGTGGCAACACATCTTCCGACAAGGATTGATTGACTTGCATGATTACCCCTCCTGACAAGACGCGGTGTCGTATTGCCTGTTGCGCAATCCTATGCAGGTTTTAAGGCGCGTTAATTGATCTATGTAAGTATTTACCGAGCCTCTACGAATCTAAATTCCTCAGTTTATTGCGAACAAACAGACCGTTCACGCTAAGCGCCTATATAAGGCGACCTTTGGATTTTAATTGTCGCTTTTCGCACCATCGAAGTGCGCCCGTAGCACCATTAAAGTGCCGGTCTGCACTGAATGACGATGGCATCAGTAGTTTCCGACGCTAGCCACCCACATGCATTCAGGCCAACGTAATGCCGGTTCATGGAGACGGCGACTGAACGTGGCCGGTTAGACGTTGGATAACTCAATCTCATTGGAAGGCAACCGTTATGGCTTATACGACTATCAATCCATACAACGGCGAGTTGCTCGCTCAATTCGATACCCTGACGGCTGCGAAACTGGAGCACAAACTGGCGGCCGCAGCGCAGTGCTACGCATCGTGGAAAAATACAACGTATGCCCAGCGTGCATCGATCATCGCGAAGGCCGGTGAATTGATGCATCAGCGCTTCGATGCCCTGGCCCGCAAGATCACGCTGGAAATGGGCAAACGAATCAACGAGGCCCGAGGCGAAGTGCAGTTCAGCGCCGATATCATGGCGTACTACGCCAAAAACGCCGAACGCTTCCTGGCCCCGCAAACGCTTGACCCGACCCAAGGTGAGGCGCATATGGAGAGCAGTCCCATCGGCGTGATCTTCGGTGTCGAACCGTGGAACTTTCCTTTCTATCAGTTGGCTCGCGTGGCCGGCCCGCATTTGATGGCAGGCAACGTGCTGGTGATCAAACATGCCGGTTGCGTGCCTCAATGTGCGATGGCCTTTGAGCAAATCCTGCTCGAAGCCGGCGCTCCTCCCGGGCTCTATACCAACCTGTCGATCTCCCATGAACAGTCCAAACAGGTGGTCGATGACCCCCGTGTTCGTGGCGTTGCGCTCACCGGAAGTGTCGCCGCCGGTCGCAGCCTGGCGTCTTGGGCCGGGCAGAACTTGAAGCCATCCTCCATGGAACTGGGGGGCAGCGATGCCTTCATTGTGCTGGAAGACGCGGATCTGGATCTGGCCGTCAAATGGGCGATATGGGGGCGGATGTATAACTGCGGGCAGACCTGTTGCGCGGCAAAACGCTTCATTGTCGTGGATAAGGTGGCCGATGCGTTCCTCAAGGGTTTTCAGGCCGGGCTCGCGGCGCTGAAACCCGGCGATCCCATGGAAGAAGCGACGACCCTGGGCCCGCTGTCTTCGGAAGCGGCATTAGTGCAGTTGCTCGGGCAGGTCCGCACGGCGACCGATCACGGTGCCAGGATTCTGCTGGGGGGCACACGTATCGATCGCCCCGGCGCCTTTATGACGCCGACCATTCTCACCGATATCGCCCCTGAAAACCCGGCGTTCCGGGATGAGTTCTTCGGCCCGGTGGCGCTGTTTTTTCGGGTCAAGGACGAAGACGCTGCGATCGCCTTGGCAAACGATTCTGACTTTGGCCTGGGCGGCTCGGTGTTCACACGCGACCTGGACAGGGGGCGTCGTGTGGCCAGTCGCGTGGAGACCGGGATGATGTTTATCAATAACATCAGCTGGAGCGATGCCGAGTTGCCCTTTGGCGGCATCAAGGACTCAGGCTATGGACGCGAGCTGGGCGACATGGGGATCCAGCAGTTCGTCAATAAAAAACTCGTGCGTTACGTGTCGGCTCAAGCTCCCGTCTGAAGCCTTGTCTTTTTTACATTCCGGGTGCCCGGCGATACGCGGGCGCCTTCAACGGAGCGCGCGATGTACGTCAATGTGGCTGTACTCAAAGAAACCCACCCGCACGAGCGACGTGTGGCCCTCGTGCCTGGCCTCTGCGCGAAGTTAAGTGCTTTAGGGGCAAAACTTCATATGCAGTCGGGGGCGGGTGACGCGAGTTTTTTGCCGGACGCGGCTTATTCGGACGTGTTGTTCGTGTCCAGCGGCGGACAGTGGCTGCATGAGGCCGATGTGCTTCTCGCGGTGCAGGCGCCTTCGCTTGAGGTCGTAGGCAAGATGAAGCCCGGATCGGTACTCCTGTGTTTTGTGTATGCGCAGAAGAATCCGGCCTTGGTGCAACGTTTATTGGAGCGCCAAGTCACGTGTTTTGCGATGGAGCGCCTGCCGCGCATCACGCGGGCCCAGTCGATGGATGCACTTTCCAGTCAATCGGCGTTGTCTGGGTACTATGCGGTCCAACTGGGCTCGGTGCAGATGTCTCGCATCCTGCCAAAAGTCACCACGGCGGCGGGTATCGTGGGGCCGGCGCGGGTGTTGGTCCTGGGATTGGGCGTGGCGGGGCTGGAGGCCATCGCGACCGCGCACCGCCTGGGCGCCGTGGTAGAGGGGTACGACGTTCGCCCGGAAACCGCGGAGCAGGCCAGATCCCTGGGCGCCAACTTTGTCGATGTGGGGGTCGATGCGCGAGGCAAAGGCGGTTATGCACGGGAGCTGAGTGACGCAGAGAAAACGCAAGTCGCTCAAGTACTGACTGAGCATATCCAACAAGCGGACCTGGTCATTACCACGGCGGCAGTGCCGGGGCGGCCCTCGCCGCGCCTGGTCAGTGCCGCACAGCTTGCCGGGATGAAGCCTGGCGCGGTGATCGTCGATCTTGGCGCCGAAGGCGGCGGCAATTGCGAAGGCTGCGTGCCCGGACAGACCGTCACGATCGGTCAGGTAACCCTGATGGCGCCGTTGAATCTGCCCTCATCCTTGAGCCAGGACGCCAGCCTGCTGTATGCGAAAAATCAATTCAACCTGTTGGCGCTGATGTTGAAGAACAACGTCATCAGCATCGACTGGGACGATCAGATTCTGGCGCAAACGGTACTCACCCACGCTGGCAAACTCATGCATTCGCTGAACCCAACGGATGCCGCAACCCAGGAGAAGGCCTCATGAACAGTGTTGGCTTCGTCGGGCTTTATATTTTCATGCTCGCCGCGTTTGCCGGCTGGGTCATCATCGGCCGGGTCCCGGCCATTTTGCACACGCCGTTAATGTCGGGCTCGAATTTCATCCATGGCATTGTGGTGATCGGCGGGCTTATCGGTCTGCTCGATGCCGCAAGCGTGCCGGAACAAGCGGCCGGTTTTGTCGCGGTGTTGCTGGGGGCGGGGAATGCCGCAGGCGGGTATGCCGTTACTGGCCGGATGCTGGCGATGTTCCAGACCAGCGCGCCGGAGCCCAAGCGGCGTAAAGCTCATCACTCTGCCACCCGGAAACCTGAAAAGGCTTGAGGTTTGATCATGTTGATTATGACGTCGCAGTGGCTGATCGGGCTGGTGTATTTCTTCGCGGCTTTTCTACTGATTTTCGGGTTGTGGCGCATGTCTTCGCCCGTCACGGCGGCCGGTGGCATTCATGTCGCCGGTTGGGGCATGGCGGCCGCCGTCATCGTGAGTTTTCTCTACGCATTCTCCGTGAGTGAGGCGGCCCGTCCACATTTGCCTGTCAACGTCAGCCTCGCGCTCGGCGCGCTGCTGTTGGGCGGTGGTGCAGCGTGGTGGAGCGGGCGCAAAGCGGCAATGACCGCCATGCCGCAGATGGTCGCGATATACAACGGCATGGGCGGGGGCGCCGCCGCCGCGATCGCAGCCATGGAGTTGTTCGGGAATCGAGTGTTCGACCTTTCCGCATTGGCCGGCACGTTGTTTGGCGCGTTGATCGGCGCCATCTCGTTATCGGGTTCCTTGATTGCCTGGGCCAAGTTGGATGGCCGCATCAACAAGCCATTGCGCATGAAAGGCCTGCAACTGATCAACGCCTTGCTGATGCTGGTAACGCTCGGTGTAGGCGCTTGGCTGATGGTCGTCATGCAGGCCGCACACGGTTCGTTAAACGACGTCCTGTGGTTGATCGGTGTGTTCTTCGGCTGTGCGTTGTTGTTTGGGGTGCTGATGACGTTGCCCATCGGCGGTGCCGACATGCCGGTGGTTATCTCCATCTACAACGCCTTCACCGGACTGGCGGTCGGCCTTGAAGGCTTTGTGTTGCAGGTTCCGGCCATGATGATCGCCGGCATGCTGGTTGGCGCCGCTGGCGTACTGCTCACATTGCTGATGGCCAAAGCCATGAATCGCACGGTCGCGCATGTGCTGTTTGCACGTTTTGGCGATCAGCCGGTTCGTAAAGGCGCAGCGATCGTGGGTGAGCTCAAGCCGACGGCGGCGAGTGATGCAGGCGTCGCCATGCGTTACGCCAATAAAGTCATCATCGTGCCCGGCTATGGCCTGGCCGTCGCACAGGGGCAACAAAAGCTCTACGAGTTCGTGAAGTTGTTGCAAGCCCACGGCGTGCTTGTGCGATTCGCGGTACACCCGGTAGCGGGGCGTATGCCGGGACAAATGGACGTGTTACTGGCTGAGGCCGGTGTGCCTTACGACCTGATATTCCAGTTGGATGACATCAATGCCGATTTCGCTGACACCGATGTGGTGTTAGTGATCGGCGCCAACGACGTGGTCAACCCCGCTGCACGCAGCGATAAAGCATCGCCCATCTATGGCATGCCGATCCTGGATGTGGACAAGGCTCATCACGTGTATGTGGTCAAGCGCGGGGAAGGCAAGGGTTATGCCGGTATTCAGAATCAGCTGTTTTACGCAGAAAACTGCAACATGGTGTACGGCGATGCGCAGGCCGTCCTGGTCAAGATGATCGAGGCGGTCAGAGGTTTGGGATAACGCGTTTTCGGGCTTGGCCAGGCATCTTGTAGGGAATGCCCTACATGCGTCTCAAATCAATAGGGCAGTATCCGCATTGGCTGATGGCTCTTTGATATTCTTCAGGCTAGAGTGGTTAAAAGATTCTAACGAATCTTAGTTTCTGCGGCCTCGACCGAGGCTGCGGGACACTTCATAAATGTGGAGTGCGCCATGAAAGTGCTAATCGCCGATGACTCATCCATGTCCCGCAAGCTGGTCTTGCGATCCCTGCCAGAATCACTGACCGAAGATATTCGCCAGGCCTGTAATGGTGCCGAGGTGATGGAGGCGTATCACGCCGGTTTGGTGGAGCTGCTGTTTCTCGACCTGACCATGCCGGTCATGGACGGTTTCCAGACGCTAGAAGCCCTCAAGCGTGAAGACGCCAACGTGGTGGTCGTGGTAATCAGCGCAGACATCCAGCCGCTGGCCAGGCAGCGAGTATTCGAACTGGGCGCTGCTGCATTCGTCGCCAAGCCCGTTACGGCTGAAGCTGTACTCGATGCATTGCACCTCATAGGAGTGCTGTGATGGAAACCTTGGCCGCGCTCACCGAAGACCAACGTGATGCCCTGCAGGAACTGATGAATATTGCCATGGGGCAGGCCGCCGAGCGACTGGCCCTGCTGACCAACACCATGGTTACGCTTTCGGTTCCTTTCATTCACCCGCTGATTCGGGAACAGAACAAACTGTCGATTCCGGAGCATCTTCGCCGACGCTTCATGATTGTCACCCGCCAGTCTTTTCTGGGTGAGCTACGCGGCGAGGTGTTCGTGTGCTTCGGCTCAATGGGGGCCGATAAGCTGGCCGAGCTGCTGGGCTATAACGACGACGGCCCAGAGCAGCAGGAAGAGCTCATGTTAGATGTCACCAACATCCTGTCCGGCGCCTGCATCAGTGGCCTGGCCAGGCAGGTGGCGATACAAGTGAGCTATGACGCGCCGTCGATTCTGGTCCACAGAGAAGAGCCCACGAACGCACTGGATGAATTGAACCTGAACGAACACCTTGCGATGGTGTTAGAAATCCGTTTCGAGGTTCAGGCTCATCAATTCTCGTGCGACCTGCTGATCTGCATCACCGAACGTACAGCCGGCGTTGTCATTCGGGCGATCGATCGTTTGCTTTACGAGCTTTGAAAAGGGCGTCTTCATGACAGACAACAAGGCAATTTCCCGGGAAACCCTGGAGTCGATGCTCAAGGCGATCAATATGGGCGTGCTGCTGGTCGATCAGGACTGCAAGGTGCTGTTCTCCAACCACTTTATGTCTATCAATAGCGGCCGAAGTTCCCAGGAGCTGGTGGGGCGCACGCTGTTCGAAGCATTTCCGGAGCTGCCTGAGCGCTGGACCCGGCAGAAGATCAACAGTGTCTTCACGCTGCAAAACTTTGCTTTTACCTCCTGGCAGCAACGGCCGCACCTATTCAATTTCGAAAGCACCCGGCCCATCAGCGGTATGGTCCGGCACATGTATCAGAACTGCACCTTCTTCCCCGTGCAGGACGCCGACGGCGGCAGTCTGGGTGTAGGCCTGGCCATCAGTGATACGACCGATACCGCCGCCCGCCAACTCGAACTGACGCACCTTAACGAGTTGCTAGAAGAGGAAAAGAGCGCCCAGGCGCTGCTTATCGCACGGCTCGAAGACGCCCAGGCGCAGTTGCTGCAGTCCGAGAAGATGGCGGCGATAGGGCAACTGGCTGCGGGGGTGGCCCACGAGATCAATAACCCGATTGGCTTTGTTTGCTCCAACGTCAACAGCCTGCGCCGTTACCTCGTGGATATTTTCGCACTGCTCGATGCCTATGAGCAGGCCAGTGACGAAACGCATGCCCATGCTCATCCTGAGCTCGCGGCCATGCGGGACAAGGCGGATTACAATTTCATGCGTCAGGACATCGACGAATTGCTCACCGAATCGGTCGACGGGCTGGACCGCGTCACTCGTATAGTCAAGGACCTGCGTGAGTTCTCCCATGTCGACAGTTACGAATGGCAGTTGGCCGATCTGCACAAGGGGCTGGATAGCACCCTCAACGTTATCTGGAACGAGATCAAGTTCAAGGCTCAGGTCATCAAGAACTACGGCGATATCGAACCCATCGAGTGCATGGGATCACAGATCAATCAGGTTTTCCTGAACCTGCTCATCAATGCCAGCCATGCCGTCGGCGCCGACGGCGAAATCATCATCAGCAGTGGCAGGGAAGACGGCGGCGTTTTCGTCGAGATCACCGACAACGGTCATGGCATCCCGCTGGAAATCCAGAACCGGATATTCGAACCGTTCTTCACAACCAAACCGGTGGGCATGGGATCGGGTCTTGGCCTGTCGCTGTCGTACAGCATTATGGTCAAACACCATGGAAGGCTCACCGTCAGAAGTGAGCCGGGCAGGGGTAGTTGCTTTCGCGCGTGGTTGCCATTGCGCCAGCCCCTGGTACAGGCCCAATTGACCTCTGCTGTTGAAGGTAGCTGATCATGGACACCACTTCCTTGAGTGAAAAACGCCACACCGTCATGCTGGTGGACGACGAAGAAAGTATCCTCAACAGCCTGCGTCGCTTGCTGCGCGGCAAGCCTTACGACTTGCTGCTGGCCACCAGTGGGGCGCAGGCGCTGACGCTATTCGAACTGCACCCTATAGACATGATTATCTGCGACGCGCGCATGCCGTTTATGGACGGTCCGACCCTACTGCGGGAGGTGCATAAGCGCGATCCGGCGTGCATGAATATCCTGCTGACCGGTTATGCCGACATGAGTATGATCACTCAGGCAATCAGCGATGGGTATATTTTCCGCTACATCAGCAAGCCCTGGAATGATGAAGAGCTTCAGCGCACCCTCGATGAGGCTCTGGACCTGCAGAATGTGCTGCGTGACCGTGACAACCCGAAGGCGCGCATTAGCGAATAGAACGAAAATTTGCGTGCGATCCCACCACGCAACGTCAGTTGAAGCTCATGGCTTTTGATAAATCGAAGGCGCCACCAGCTTGAGCGCATCGCTGACGCCGTTCAGGCTTTCCGAATGACTGATCATGAAATAGCCGCCCCGTCGCAGAAATGGGAGGAGGCGGCTGACCACTTTTCGCTTGGTCTCCTGATCAAAGTAAATCATCACGTTGCGCAGGAAAATTACGTCGAATTCGCCCAATTTGGGCAGGGTCTCGATCAGGTTGACTTGAACGAAACTGACCCGGTGGCGCAGGGTTTTGTCGATCAGGAAGGTGCCTTCCTGCCGGCCAATACCCTTGAGGCAGTATCGACTGAGCAAGGGTAGCGGCAGTCTGTTCGCGCGTTCCATCGAGTAATGCCCGTTCCGGGCCTTGGCCAGGACCTGGGTGCTGATATCCGATCCGATGACCTCCCAGGGCGTACTGCGCAGGTGTTCGGCAAGGGTCATCGCCAGGCTGTAAGGTTCTTCGCCCGAGGAACTGGCCGCGCTCCACACCCTGAACGTCTTGCCCGGCGATGCGAAGGGCAATACCCGCTCGCGCAGGAACTCGAAGTGCTTGGGTTCACGAAAGAAATACGTTTCGTTGGTGGTCAACAGGTCCAGGGCAAACTGCAGCTCGTCGGGGTTCTCCTTGCCCATTATCATTTTGAAATACGCGCCGTAGCTCTCCAGCTCATGGAACTGCAGGCGCTTGAACAGACGTCCGGCAACCAGGGCCTTTTTCATGGGGGACAAGTGAATGCCCGCCGCGCCATAGAGCCAGGACTGGAACTGGGTGAATTCGCGATCTTCAAGATTGATCTGTTTCAATCCGAACTCCTTGTTCGTGACTCACTGGGCCTAGAGGGTAGGGCTGTCGCCGGCGTCCGCCAGTTGAGATATTTCATCCACGGATAACACCTTGTCGACCTGCAACACGATGACGAACCTACCGGCGACCTTTGCCATGCCGCTGATAAAGTCAGGACGAATGCGTGCGCCAAAGCTGGGGGGCGGCGCGATCTCGTCCGCCGGAATTGCCAGTACCTCTGACACACTGTCCACCAGAAGCCCGATATCCTGGGCCTGGTGGTCTTCACTGCTGGTTTCGAGGATCACTACACAGCTGCGTCGAGTCACCTTCGTGCAGGGCTGTCCGAACCGTGCCTTGAGGTCCAGCACCGGCACCACGGCACCCCGCAGATTGAGCACGCCGCGCACGAAGTCGGGCATCATCGGCACCGGGGTCACGTGTCCGTACTCGATGATTTCCTTGATACCCAGGATATCTATGGCGAACATTTCGCCGCCCAGCAGGAGCGTCAGGTACTGCGCCTCCTGCTTTTGAATCGCAGCCGTTTGTCGGGTATTGGTTAACGCGCCCATGTCGCTCTCCTGCATGAAAAAGCATCCCGTCCGGTTTGCGCTTAGAATCGCGTGAACTCGCTTTCGTCGGGACCTGCGCTCTTGAGGAAGTTTTTCTGCTGGACCGCTCGCGGTGCCCGCGCCACTGCGCGCGATACGCTGTTTGCCGGGCTAGGCTTGCCAAGTGTGACGTTCGATGCCCGATCACCCACCTCCAGCGTGAAAAAGCTCATGGCCTGCTGCAACTGTTCGGCCTGGGTACTCATTTCTTCGGCGGTGGAAGCGAGCTCCTCGCTGCTGGAGGCATTTTGCTGAGTGACCTGGTTGAGTTGGTTCATTGCCGAATTGATCTGCGATACGCCGGCTGCCTGTTCTTCGGAGGCGGCCGTGATTTCCTGGACCAGATCGGAGGTCTTGTTGATCGAAGGCAGCATCTCGCCAAGCAGACGGCCCGCCCGTTCGGCCATTTCGACACTGCTGGTGGATAGCTCGCCTATTTCCAGAGCGGCCACCTGGCTGCGTTCGGCCAGTTTGCGCACTTCGGCCGCCACCACTGCGAAGCCCTTGCCATGTTCGCCGGCTCGCGCCGCTTCAATGGCTGCGTTCAAGGCCAGCAAGTTGGTCTGGTAGGCGATGTCATCGATGATGCTGATGCGTTGCGCGATTTTTTTCATCGCCTGGACCGTCTGCTGAACCGAGTCGCCTCCGTCCCCGGCTTCCTTGGCCGCCTTGCTGGCCATGCCGTCGGTTATCTTGGCGTTCTCGGTGTTCTGGTTGATGCTGGCACTCATTTGTTCGATGGACGCGCTGGTTTCTTCGACGCTTGCAGCTTGTTGGCTGGTGGTCTGGCTGATGGACTGGGCTGTAGCGCTGACTTCCTCCGACGCGCTGGCCAGACCGTCGGCGGCATTGCGCACCTCACCGATAATCTGCGAAAGCTTGCCGACCATTGCCTGCATCGCCGTGAGCACCTGCCCGGTTTCGTCCTTGGAGCCACCTTCGATCTTCACGGCCAGGTTCCCTTCGGCCAGTTGGCTGGCGACATCCACGGCCCTTCTCAGCGGGTTGGAAATGATGCGTGAAATAAACAACGCAAGCGCGATGCCCACCAGCAAGGCCACGAGTACCGCGGCGATGATTGACAGTCGCGCATTCGCGTAGATTTCGTTACCGCGTTGATTGGCTGCCGTCGCCCCGGCGTCGTTGAAGTCGATAATTTTTACCAGGTCGCTGGCGACTTGTTCGAAGTCGCGTTTCGAGTCCCCTTTGAGAATGGCGTTGGTCTGTTCCTTCGCACCCAGTCGGGACTCGGCCAACAGGTTCTTGCTGGTGTTGAGGTAGCTGCTCCAATCGTTCTTGAACGTATCGAGCAACGCTTGGTCAACCGGGCCTGAGACCAGCTCTTTTTCATAGCGCGCGATGCGGGTATCGACTTCCTTGCGAGCATCGACGGCCTCCTGTTCATATTGCGTCTGTTCTGTCGGACTGTCGGCCATCAGATGGCGCAGTTCCTTGATCCGATAGTTGGCGACAAAAAAACGGATGCCAGAGGCAACCCGCACTGAGGGCAACCAGTTGTCGCGCATCTCAGTGGCAGTCTCGTTGACCATGCCCAGTTGGATGATGGCGAACCCGCCCGTCAGGGCCGTCAGCACCAACACCAGCAAAAACGACGTGATGAGCTTGGTGGCTATTCTTAAATCGTAGAACCATTTCATTGAAAGGCCTCTCCATGTGCGGTGCGGTCGGCTTAATTGCCGGTATTGTTATCGTTCAACGAATAAACAGCGGGCTGCCCGGGTTTACGCCGGGCACGTTTCCTGGTGGTCGGCGGGTTGATTGACGTTGACTCGTCTGCTGGGCGATGGCCGCTACTTCATTCACCATCGCCCGTCGTTCTGGCGTAGGCTCAGCAGCCCCAGCCCCAGCGGGGCGTGAGTCGCTCAATAGCGGGGCGCACACACCACCGGCGGCGGATATGAGCGGTAATCGGAAAAAAGCGCCTGCCTGAGGAAGGGGCTGCAAGTTGCCGTATGACGACATAAGTTCCTCCCTGAATCAGTAAACCTCGATCCTTCTCACATCCCTATCGGCCCAGGCCAGGATCAACTTGAGCGCAGAACAGGTCAGTCGTCGGCCAGTGGCAAAATAGTTCAGTTTTACAGGGGCGCTCAGTAACGGCAGTAATGTTGCACTGATCATTTATATAATCGGTCGTCGACCAGCGGCGGAAGCGCGTTATATAAAAAGCCCGCAACCGCAGAGTGATAATCCTTAAGAATCACGAGTGCCTCCTAGCTTCTTTGTACTATCCAGGCTTCTAAAGCCTTGGAACTCATAGGTTTTGCTATCAAGTAACCCTGCGCTTCAGAGCATCCCCACTGTGTTAAAAGCTCTAGAACTTCTTCGCTTTCTACACCTTCTGCAACGACTCGGTAGCCGAGGCCCTTCGCCAGCTCTATCAGGGTTTTAACCAGTTTCTTATCATTTTTATTGGTGCACAGCCCACTGATCAGCGACTGGTCAAGTTTAACGGTGCTGGCCGGAAGTTTCTTCAAATACGCCCAGTTACTGTAGCCGGTGCCAAAGTCGTCAACGGCGACCGCTACACCAAACTTACGAACGCGCTCCAGTTGCCGGATGACTTCTTTCGGGTTGGTCATGAGCATACTTTCGGTAAGCTCAACTTCAAAGTCGGCAGGTTCCAGGCCGTGTTTTTCGACTTCATGAATCAGGGTGTCTACGAACTCGGCGCTTTCCATGTCACTGACAGTAATATTCATCGCTATCAGCAGGCGCAAACCTCGCGCTTTCCAGGCCACCGCTTGCTGGATAATGGCTTTGAGCACCCATAACCCAATGGAGGCTATCAGCGCTGTTTTTTCAGCCAAGGGGATGAATTCAGCGGGACTGATGTTGCCGAGTACCGGATGCGTCCAACGTATCAATGCTTCTACCGAATGGCATGTTCCCGAGGGTAGTTTGATTTTTGGCTGATATACCAGACTGAACTGTCGGTCAGCGTTGACCGCCTCCGGCAACGCACTCAACAGCATAAAAGCCCGTTGTTGAGCTGCATCAAATTGCGGCTCATAAAGAAACCATCCGAGCTTGCGGTCACGGGCCTCATCCGCAGCGCTTACCACCAGGCGTAGCCAGTCCTGCTGGAGCTCTTGGGATTTTAAAATAGGCAGTACGCCAATCCCTACTTGCATGGGTATGGGGATGCCGTGACACGCAACCGGTGTTTTGAAGTTATGCAGAATATTTTCGCAAATGTGCTCAGGCGTCTGCTGCTCCTTGAGAATGAAGCCAAATCGCGTTGGGCTGATTTTATAAAGCAAGCAGGTATCGGGCAGCAGTTTTTGTAGGCGCGACTTTATGGCCAGGATCAGGTCTTGTGCAAAAATATAACCCAGCGCTTTCACGATATCGTTGAGGAATTTCGGCGCAATGACGTCGATCGCATAAACCTCGCACGTACTTTTCACCCGGATCGTTTGATGGATATCCTCCTCAAACTTCAGTCGATTAAATAGCCCTGTGGGTGGGTCTACGAAGTTACGAGATCGCATATGACAGATACGCATCATGACCAGTTCCGCGAAGCCATTGAGCATGTCAACGTCGAGCGCGCTCATGGGTGTGCGGGCGGCGGTGTCGATGATGCAGAGACTTCCCAGGGTAAAACCATCTTCGGTAATAAGTGGCGCACCGGCGTAGTAACGAATATACGGCGCGCCAGTAACCAAGAGGTTGTCTTTAAACCGGGTATCAAGGCTGGCGTCCAACACCTCCAACCGCGAATTATCCAACGTCGAGTAGGCGCAAAAGGAAACCTCTCTTGGCGTTTGGGTTGCCTCCAGGCCAACCCGCGCGCGGAACCATTGACGATGTTCATCGACGATTGAGATCAGCGTGATCGGCGCGTTGAAATACGCAGAGGTCATTGCGACGATTTTGTCGAAGACTTCGTCGGAGTCGCCGCCCGCGGGGCAAAATTTCGCGACCTCTTTTAGCCTTTCAGCTTCATTCGACGGAATGGGAGCGCCTTCGCCCATGATGACCCTCGCAATTGCTTGGTTCTGCCTAAAGGTATCAGGCGGTGATGTCATTATGATATCATTTTTTTATTCGCTGAATCGCTCAAAGGTCTGCGCGTCGGTGGTCTCCCGTGGCGCTCTTCCACGAGCAGTGCCGGCTCCATCAGCAAGCACATGCTCGTTGAGCGTTTGGCCAGACGCTGGATCGGTACGCATCAACGATGCGGCGCAAGGCCTACAACGGCTTGCCCCCATCAACGCACCTTCGCAGGTCAGCATAGACAACAAGTGAGGCAAAACCAGCGTCGGCCCAAGCGGGTTGACCTGGACCATTTCCTGGAATGCTTTCTCTTCTATCGTGCTATAGCTCTTGGAAGCTTAAGATTGAGCTACAGTTCGAGCAAAGAACCAGTAGTTAGTCTGAGGACACACTCAAAACGATATATACAAGTTGGCGGTTAATCGCGATTGAAGGGTTCTATTCTCCTAGAAAGATCAATGTTCAGTCGTGTCCGACTTCCAGCGCTGTGTAGAAGGTTGCCAGGCGTTTTGCACGCCTTTCAAATGTTCTTAAGCACTGTCAAAGACCGAGGTACAGGGACGTATGGCCCGCGACACACTGGCAATAGTTGACGACGATACGTTGCGAACCCTCGAGAGCGTGCTCAGCTGTCTGTCAGTTGCGGTTGTGGCGCTGGACCGAGCCGCCCGTGTTGTCGCTGGCAATCGCGCGTTCTCACATCTGCAAATTCAAAATGGTGTTTCTCCGGCTGCGGGCGGCGAGTTTATCGCCCTCCTGCGGTCCGAAGACCATGGCGTTTTTTACGCGGCGCTGGAACAGGCAGCGGGGAAAACGCGAGCTGGTTTTTCGGCGCTGAGCAGGGGCGCGTGCGGGCTGGACATCGCCTTGACGCTGTGGCGCGAGGATTATTT
Organism: Pseudomonas emilianonis; assembly: GCF_023072625.1. Classification (NCBI taxonomy): domain Bacteria; kingdom Pseudomonadati; phylum Pseudomonadota; class Gammaproteobacteria; order Pseudomonadales; family Pseudomonadaceae; genus Pseudomonas; species Pseudomonas emilianonis. The sequence continues at coordinate 17,352 of NZ_JAKNRV010000010.1, read as the reverse complement.
TATTGTCGAGGTCATTGCCCGCCAGGGACCGTCGGTCGCGCAATCCGATACCGAAAGCTACTCGCAGATTCCGCTCAGGTCGATTTTCGATTCCTCCGGCACCGGCCTCGCACTGGTGTCGCTGGACGGTCGTTGGCTACGGGCCAATGGCGTCATTTGCAGCCTGCTTGGGTATAGCGAAGCGCAGTTGCAAAACACCACGTTCATGGCACTGACCCACGCCGAAGACCGTGAGGTCGGCAAGCAGTTGATCGACGAACTCAAGCGCGGTGAAAGGCCTGGGGCGACGCTGCATAAACGCTGTATCCGTCGCGACGGGCGGGTGGTGTGGGTGCGGTTGACCGTGGGGCTGGTGCGGGACGATCAAGGGCAGCCAATCTGCTTTGTGTCCCAACTGGAGGACATCACCGAGAACTGGCAGCTTCGCGAAACACTGATGGGCAGCGAACTCAAATTTCTCACCCTCGCGGAAAATTCACCCAACATCATTGTTCGTTACGATCGCAACCTGCTGCGCACTTACGTCAACCCGACATTTTTGCTCTTGACCGGCATGTCTTACGACCAGTCGATAGGCGCTAGCCCTGGCGAGGACGCCGGGGACTATCTCAACCATCTGCAACATGTCGTCGCAACAGGCGAAACGGCGCAATTCCTGGACAGTTGGACCTTCGCGGACAGTACCGAGTCTCTCAGTTGTGCGGTCAGCCTGATGGCCGAGCGCAGCCATACCGGCGAGGTGGTCGGCGTGCTGGCATTGGCCCACGACATCACGGAGTTGCGCAAGCAACAAGTCCTGGAAGACGCGCGCTTGGGGATTTTCGAAAAAATGTCGACGGGTGCCCCCCTCGAGGAAACGCTGGGGCTCCTTGTGGGTTATCTGCAATTGGCCTTGCCCCACCGGTCCTGCAGGGTGCAGCTCGGCACTGGCACTGTGATGAATCAGGCGTCTGCTGTCGGCTGGTCCGAACCGATCGTGGACAAACAAGGACACATTCTCGGCACTTTCGAGTTGTCCCAGTCGCCCGGCACCGGGCCGGATGAGAGCGACATGCTGCGCGTGCGCCAGACGTGTCACATTGCGGCGATTGCGATCGAACGCTGGCGATCAGAGTCGTTACTTCGGGAGCGCGAGCGCCGTTATCGTGACATTTTCGACCACACCCTGGACATGCTTTGCCTGCTAGAAATGACTGAGGTCGGTTGCCTGCGTTGCGTGGAGGTCAACCCCGCGTTGTTACGCGCGCTGGGCAAAGCTCATGCCGATGTTATCGGTGAGCCCCTGGAGCCGATCTTTGGTCGGTTGAGCGCGCAAAAAATCCAGGCACTGTGCGAGCAATGCACGAGCGCCGGGCGGGTGGTTGAGTTCGATGAGGGCATGATGCTTCGCAACGAAGTTCGTCAACTGCACTTTACGCTGGTGCCCGTAGCGGATTCGGGGCGTGTGGCTCCGCAGATATTGGTGATCAGTCGCGACATTACCCTGTTGACAAGGGCCAGGCAGAAAGAACTCGGACGCCAGCACGATATCAGCGCCCTGGTCGAAAACAGCCCGGATGCTATCGCTCGTCTGAGTGCTCATGGCGAGGTGCTCTACGTCAATGCGCAACTGCGCAAATGGGTGGGCGGGGCCTGGCCGGAACTGATGGGAATGCCCATGGATGCGGTGGCGCCCCTGAACCACCAGTCTCAGCTGTTTCGCGAATTGGTGGCCCAAGTGATTCAGGAAAATAAAGCGACGGAGCAAGAGTTTTTTCTCTCGGGGTTGAAGGCCGCACCCAAAGTGGTGCTGATCCACTTTGTGCCGGAGGTCGACGGCCAGCGGGTCGTCAGCGTGCTGGCGGTGGGGCGCGACATTTCCAAACTGCGTGCTGCCGAGCGCCGCCTGGCCAACTCCAATGCACAACTGCGCGATTTGTCGACCCGCCGCGAAACGGCGCGGGAAGAGGAGCGCAAACTGATCGCCAGGGAGATCCATGACGAGCTGGGCCAACACTTGACGGCACTGCGCATGGGGATATCGCTGCTGAGGTTTCAGTTCGGCGCCTCCACACCTGAGCTGACCCCGCAGGTAGAGCGGCTGATGGTGCTGACCGATAAGACGATCCAGGTCGTGCGCGATGTCTCTACCAGTCTGCGACCCTCCGCCTTGAACCTGGGGCTGGTCTCCGGCCTTGAATGGCTGACAACCGAATTCGTCAGCTTGACCCGGGTTCCCTGCGTGTTGCACCTGCCTTTGATTCCCCTGACGCTCCCCGATACGCACGCCACCGCCGCGTTTCGCATCGTGCAGGAGTCGTTGACCAATATCGCGCGCTACGCCGAAGCGACACAGGTCAGCGTCACCCTGAGCCCGCAGGAAACGCACTGGCTGCTGGAGGTCCAGGATAACGGCAAGGGGTTTGACCCGGACGCTGTCACCCGCCAGACATTGGGGTTGGCCGGGATGCGTGAACGCGGCCTGATGTTGGGCGGCAAAGTGATCATTTTCAGCCATCCCGGACAGGGCACTACGGTGCAGGCGTTCATTCCGATGCACAAGGATACGTATTGATGATTCGCATGCTGATTGCCGATGACCACACCATCATGCGCGAAGGGCTCAAGCAGTTGTTCACGCTGGTCGCCGACGTCCAAGTGGTGGCCGAAGCCGAGAGTGGAGCGCAAGTGATCGAACTGTTGCGCCAGGTCGAGATCGACCTGCTGCTGCTCGACATGAATATGCCGGGTATCAGCGGCGAAATTCTGATTGCCCGCCTGCATGCCCAGTACCCGAATCTGCCGATCCTGGTGTTGAGCATGCATAACGAAATCCACATCGCGCAACGCGCACTGCGCGCCGGTGCGCTTGGCTACCTGACCAAGGACCGCGACCCCGAGACCCTGTTGATTGCCATGCGACGCGTGGTCAGCGGTCAACGTTACCTGGACCCTGGGCTGGCGGAGCAGATTGCCCTGCAGAGCAGCGGCTTGAAGCAACAGACCTACGTTGAAAGCCTGTCCGATCGCGAGTTCCAGATTCTGCGCTTGCTGGCTCATGGCATGAGCGTCAACCAGATTGCGGGGCAGTTGGTCATCAGCAACAAGACGGTCAGTACCCACAAGACTCGGCTCATGGAAAAAATGGGCTTCAGTTCTACGGCGGACATTGTTCGCTTCGCCATGACCCTGGGGATTTCATAGTCAGCGCCCTTGGGTAGGGATTTTCCTACCCGGGTTCCCGGTATCCCTACCCCAGAATAGGGATGGTCTGATGGCTGGCGTGCCATTACTGAGCCATCATCCTCCTCAAGCAATCTAACTGCCGATCAACCGGTGATGAGAGGCTTTGACTGGGAGACAGACCGTGAACGAACAGACCACACCCCCCTCGGCTGCTTTGACACTGTTTCCCGTGGCCTTGGCCGGTCTGCTCGGTGGGCTGGCGATCGCTTACAGCAATGGTTTCAGCGCCTGGGCAGTAGGGGCGGGGAGCGTGTTGTTGGCGTTGTGTATCGGCCTGGGCCTTTGGGCAAACAGGGGCTACCAGGCGCACTGGACCCGACTGCGCCAGCAGCTCGATCAACCGGCAGAGACCTCGGCGACATTGGCCGTCGATAACGGCTTGGCAGATGTGTGTCTGAGCGTACTTCCGATCTGGTCCAGGCAGATTGAAGCGGCTCGACTGATCAGTGAAACGTCCATCCTCAAGCTCAGCGAACGTTTTGGCACGCTGTCATCAAACATCAGCAACAGCGTAGCCAGCAACGGCGGGCAAGACGCTTCCCAACAATTGGTCGACTTGCTGGAAGTCGGCCAGCGTGACCTCAACTCCATCGTTCTGGCCTTGCGCTCCGCGCTCTCGAATAAAGAGAACGAACTCAAAGAAGTCCTGCAACTCTCCGGCTTCACCGAGCAACTTCAGCAGATGGCCAAGTTTGTCGGTGACATCGCCAGTCAAACCAACCTGCTTGCCCTCAACGCTGCCATCGAAGCCGCCCGAGCCGGTGAGGCGGGGCGAGGTTTTGCGGTGGTTGCCGATGAAGTGCGCAAGTTGTCGAGCATGTCCGGCGAGACCGGGCGCAAGATCAGTGAAACCGTCAATACCGTCAACGCGGCCATTGCCCGCACGGTGCAAATGTCCCGCCACCACGCCGAACAAGACACCTTGACCCTCGCCGACTCGGAGCGCGTGGTCTCGCAGGTCATTGAACATTTTCGCGGTACCGCCCAAACCATCGTGCGCAACAGCCATGACTTGCAGCAGCAGAGCGCCAACGTCGCCGACGAGATTGCCCAGGTGCTGGTCGCCTTGCAGTTTCAGGATCGCGTCAGCCAGATGTTGACGCTGATTACCCGCGACCTGGGCAAGCTAGAGCAGCAACTGGACGAGCGCCAAGCATCGAGCCTGAGTGGGCATGCGCTCACCCCGATGGCCAGTGACCGTTGGCTGCAAGAGCTTTCAACGGCTTACACGATGCCGGAGCAACACGCCATTCATGGCGGCAACACGCACGCCAAGGCTGACGCCAGCGAAATCACCTTTTTCTAGAGGAGCTTTTCCGATGAGCAAAACCATTCTGATTGTCGACGACTCGGCCTCCATCCGGCAGGTGGTGAGCATCACGCTCAAAGGCGCGGGTTACGACGTGATCGAAGGCTGTGATGGCAGAGATGCACTGAGCAAGCTCGATGGACGCAAAATCCACCTGATTGTCAGTGACGTGAACATGCCAAACATGGACGGCTTCAGCTTCGTCAAGGCCGCCAAGCTACTGCCGGCCTACAAGTTCACCCCGGTCATCATGCTGACCACCGAAGCCAGTGATGCGATGAAGCAGCAAGGCCAGGCTTCCGGTGCCAAGGCGTGGATGGTCAAGCCCTTTCAGCCCGCGCAAATGCTCACCGCCGTCTCCAAGTTGATCCTGCCATAGCGATGGCCAGCGACCGCTGACCAGGAGGTTTCCATGAAAAGCACCGTCCCGATGCTGCGTCGAATCCAAGTCATGGAAGGCCCCCTGACGATCTACACGGCCACTGAACAAAAAGACCTGTTGTTGTCGTTGTTTCCGCTGGCCCATGAGGTCGAGTTGGACTTGTCCAATGTCGACGAACTGGACAGCGCCGGTTTGCAATTGTTGATCCTGATCAAACGCGAGTCGCTCAAAGGGAGCACGCAGCTGTTGCTGAGCAACCCGAGTGTGGCCGTGACCGAAGCAATACGGCTCAGCGGTCTTGACGACTACTTCGCCAATCCGCCTTTCGCTCAGTCGCTTGGAGCATGATCGTATGAACATGGATGACGTGCTGCAGACCTTCATTGCGGAGAGTCGCGAGCTTTTGTTGCAAATGGAAGATGCGCTGCTGCAGATCGAGAAGTCGCCGCAGGACCTGGATACCATCAACGGCCTGTTCCGTGTGGCCCACACCATCAAAGGCTCGGCCGGCTTGTTTGGCTTGATGCCCATCGTGGAGTTCACCCATGTCGCCGAAAGCGTCCTGGATCGGGTACGCAGCCTGGAAGTGCGCGTCGACGAGGCGTTGAGTGCGTTGTTTCTCGACGCCCGTGACCATATTGGCCAATTGATCGACCTGCTGGCCGAGGATGGCAACCTTGATCGATTGGACGAACCGTTGCAGGTCCAGGGCCAACGCCTGGGTGAGCGGCTCGCTCTGTATCTGGAAGGCTCGGTACCGACTGCTTCGCCCGCGCCTCAACATAATAGGCCTGCGGCGGATGACCGCGGCGACAGTCCCGGCCACTGGCATTTGTCCCTGCGCTTTGGCCCGGATGTGTTGCGCAACGGCATGGACCCCTTGGCGTTCCTGCGTTACCTGAGCACGTTGGGGCGTTTGCTACATACCGTCACCCTGTTCGAGGCGTTGCCACCGATAGCCTCAATGGACCCGGAAACCAACTACCTGGGGTTTGAGCTCGCGCTGGCCAGCGACGCCTCCCGGGAGGTCATCGACGGCGCCTTTGATTTTGTTCGCGATGACGCGCTCGTACAGATCCTCGCACCGCAAGCGACTGTCCAAGCGTGTCGCGCGCATCTCGACGCGTTGCCCGAAGACAACGCCGAGCTGCTCGAGCTGCTGGTTCGTTGCGGCACATTGACTGAATCCCAGGCCTTGCTCGTCGCTCAAGAGGGCGAGCAAGCACCGGCCGAGACGCACGGCGAGCTTGATGCACCGCAGGATTCGATCACGCCGCTGATCAAGGCCGCCAAGAGCGCGGCGAGCAACGAAGGCAATCTGATTCGGGTCGACGCGGCCAAGCTGGATCAACTGATCAACCTGGTCGGCGAGCTGATCATTGCCGGTGCCGGCGCCAACCTGGTGGCGGTGCGTAGCGGGATTGGCGAGATGATCGAAGCCACCAGTCTGTTATCGCGGTTGGTGGAGGAGGTGCGTGACTCGGCACTGACCCTGCGTATGGTGCAGATTGGCGCGACATTCACGCGTTTCCAGCGGGTGGTGCGGGACGTCTCCAAAGAGCTGGGCAAGGACATCGTGCTGCACATCGGCGGTGGCGAAACCGAGCTGGACAAGACGGTCGTCGAGCGTATCGGCGACCCGCTGACGCATCTGGTGCGAAACGCCATGGACCATGGCATCGAGCCCGCGTCGATTCGCCTGCAACGGGGCAAGCCTGCCCAGGGCACGGTGCGCCTGAATGCCTATCACGAATCCGGCAGCATTGTGATCGAGGTGTCGGATGACGGCGGTGGCCTGGCCAAGGACAAAATCCTGGCCAAGGCCCGCGAGCGTGGCCTGGTGGGTGACGGCCAGCAACCGGCGGATAAAGACATTCTGAATTTGATTTTCGAGCCGGGCTTTTCCACGGCCGACCAGGTCAGCAACCTGTCGGGCCGAGGCGTGGGCATGGACGTGGTCAAGCGCAATATCACGGCTTTACGCGGCAGCGTGAGTCTCGAGAGCGAAGAAGGGCGGGGCACGACGGTACGGATTCGTCTACCGCTGACGCTGGCAATCATCGACGGTTTTCTGATCGGAGTGGGCAAGGCCTCCTATGTCATTCCGCTGAACATGGTGGAGGAGTGCATCGAGCTGGCGCCTGGGCAGGGGGCCGAAACCGGCTACCTGGACCTGCGGGGAGAGGTGCTGCCGATCTTGCGGCTACGCGACATGTTTGACGTGCAAGAGCCTCGAGGTAACCGCGAAAACGTGGTCGTCGTGCAATACGCAGGCATGCGTGCCGGCTTGGTTGTCGATCGCTTGCAGGGGGAGTTCCAAACCGTGATCAAACCATTGAGCAAAGTGTTTGGTGAGGCCCATGGACTGGGCGGGTTCACCATCCTTGGCAGCGGAGCTGTCGCCCTGATTCTGGATATACCCAATTTGTTAGGACTCGTTGCCAAGGACGCCACCCACCGCTCGATTCAAAGTCCTTTATCGACTCAATGAAGCGTCATCAGGAGTTCCTCGCCATGACCGTTATCAGAAACATCATGTTGTTGGTTTTCACGGCATTGCTGGGTGTCGTCGTGTTGGGCGGCACCAGCTTATATCTGGCCGGTGAAATCAATACGAGCGCCAGTTATGCCAACGTCAACACAGTGCCCAGCTTGCTGGGAATAGATCGTGCCGCAGCGGCCTTCACCGACCTTCGCGCCTTGCAATGGCAGCGCTTGAGTGATTCCGAAAAAAATAGCGTCCCGAGTTACTCGCAGAGCGTGGCACAGAATCTCAGCTCAATCGGCAAAGCCCTGGATCAGTATCAGGCCGAGTTGATTACCGACGATCATGACGCGTCGCTGTTGACGCAACTGCGCGGGCGTCTGGGTGAGTTCACCACCTTACAGGCGCATTTCGACAAGTTAATCGATGGCGGTGATCACGCCTCGGCTCGCACCTTGATTGAGGCAAGCCAGCCCTTACAGGCCTCGGTGCTGGCGACGATCAATGACATGCGCGACTACAACCTGGAGCTGGGTCGCAAGGGCCAATTGCTCGCCACCGCCACCGAGCAAAAAGCGCGCTACATCATCCTGTTGGTGAGCGGCCTGACCCTGTTGGCTAGCGTACTCATCGGAGGCTTGCTGGGGCGTAACCTGATGCGCCAGCTCGGTGCTGAGCCTTCGGTGGTTCGAGCCTTTGCTGCACGTCTAACCGCCGGCGAGCTGAATGCAAAGGCGACGCTCAAGGCGGGTGACACCACCAGCCTGATGGCGAGCATGCAGCGGTTGGGAGCGGGCTTGAATGAATTGACCGTTGAGATGGACCGTATGTCCAGTGAACACGATAAGGGCGACATCGACGTACAGATCGATGCCGGCCGCTTTCATGGTAGTTACCGTTCCATGGCCCAGGGCATCAACGATATGGTCAACGGCCACATCGCGGTCAAGAAAAAAGCCATGGCGTGTATCCGCTCCTTCGGCGAAGGTGATTTGTCGGCACCGCTTGAGCGATTCCCTGGCAAAAAAGCCTTTATCAACGAGAACATCGAGCAACTGCGGGCCAATATCCTGGCGCTCGTCGAAGACACCCGCCAGATCAGCGACAGCGCGCTGATCGGCAAACTGGACACCCGTCCTGACGTTGCAAGGCATCAGGGTGAATTCCGCAGCATCATCCTGGGTATCAATGGTTCGCTGGATGCGATCATCGTGCCGATTACCGAAGCCATGGATGTGTTGTCGGCGATCTCCAGTGGCGACCTGACCCGGACCATTACCGGCGACTATCAAGGCAAGTTCCTGGAGCTCAAGCACTCAGTCAACGGTACCGTGGAAAAACTCTCGGAAATCATCGGCGAAGTGCGCGGCTCGGCTGACTCTCTGTCCAGTGCTTCTGAGGAGATCTCCGCCACGGCCCAAAGCATGGCTCAATCGGCGTCCGAACAGGCCGCATCGGTGGAGCAGACCTCGGCGTCGATGGAGCAAATGTCGGCGTCCATTGCCCAAAACACCGAAAATGCCAAGGTCACCGACGGCATGGCAGGCAAAGCCAACAAGGAAGCCTCTGAAGGTGGTCGAGCCGTGAAGGACACTGTGGCGGCGATGAAGACCATCGCCGAAAAAATCGGCATCGTCGATTCCATCGCCTACCAGACCAATCTGTTGGCGCTCAACGCGGCTATCGAAGCGGCGCGTGCCGGCGAGCACGGCAAAGGGTTCGCGGTAGTGGCGGCAGAAGTGCGCAAATTGGCTGAGCGTAGCCAGATTGCCGCGCAGGAAATCAGTGAAGTGGCCAAGAACAGCGTGGCCTTGGCTGAACGGGCGGGCAACCTGCTTGATGAGATTGTGCCGTCGATTGCCAAGACATCGGACCTGGTGCAGGAAATCGCGGCCGCCTCGGAAGAGCAATCCATCGGCTCCGAGCAAATCAACAGCGCGATGTCGCAGATGAGCCAACTGACGCAGCAAAACGCGTCGGCATCCGAAGAGCTGGCGGCAACGGCCGAGGAGATGAGCGGCCAGGCCGAGCAGTTGCAGGAGTTGATGGGCTTTTTCACCGTACAGAGCAAGCGTGCCGGGCGGGCGGTCTCGATGCCCGTCGTCAGCCGTGCGGCGTCCACGTTTGACCAGGATAGCCGTTCGGCGGAGGGCGGTTTCGTCCGCTTCGGGAGTTGACCCATGAGTGCCTCAGCCGTTACGCCAGGCACTTGTGAGCCAGCGCTGCAAGTCGATGAACCCTTGCAGTACCTGACCTTCCTGGCTGCTCAGGAAATGTATGCGGTCAACACGCTGAGTGTTCGCGAAATCATCGAATACAACCAGGTGACAACCGTGCCGATGATGCCGTCATTCCTGCGAGGGGTCATTAACCTTCGCGGTTCGGTGGTGCCGGTCGTAGACCTCAAGGCGCGGTTTGGCAAGGGGGTGACGGTATTGGGCAACCGAACGTGCATCGTCATTCTGGAGGCGGCGAAGGAGGGCGAGTCCCAGGTCTTGGGCGTGGTGGTGGACTCGGTCAGTGAAGTGATCGAGATACTCGATATCGATATCAAACCCGCCCCAGCTTTCGGCAACCATATTCGTACCGACTTCATCCGGGGGATGACCAAGGTGCGAGGCGAGTTTGTCACGCTGCTGCAAATTGAGCATGTTTTGTGTGTCGATGAGATGGCCGGCTTGATGTGACCGTGACGCATACGGGCGCGCCTCCAGGCGCGACCGGAAAGTAATTGATCCGAGGTGAATCATGGCGCTATCCATCGAAAGTCCACGCAATTCCACGGCCTCAAGCCCCAGCCAATACCTCACCTTTGAGCTGGGCAATGAGATGTTCGCCGTCGGCACACTCAATGTTCGAGAGATCATCGAATATGGGCCGATTACGAGCGTGCCGTTGTTACCCCCCAGCATACGCGGCGTGATTAACCTGCGAGGCGCCGCGGTGCCGGTACTCGACCTGGGCGTGCGCTTTCGCGGCGAACGCACGGTGCAGACCTCAAAAACCTGCTTTGTGATCCTTGAGGTACAGACCAATGCCGTGCGCAAGCCGGTGGGCATCATTGTGGATGCGGTCAGCGAAGTCCTTGAAATCGCCGAGCAGGACATCGAACCCTCGTTGAATTTCGGTACCGATGTCAGGGCCGATTTCCTGTTGGGTATCGGCAAACTGGAGAGCGGTTTCGTGCTGCTGCTGGACATCGGTCGGGTGTTGTCCCTGGAACAGGTCGATGCGCTGGCAAGCCTCGAACCCTCGGGCACGTCTTTATGAACGTGATTCTCTCCGACGCCGAGTTCCAGCAATTTCGCAACCTCATTCATCAAATCGCGGGCATCAGCATGTCGGATGCCAAGAAACAGTTGGTGAGCGCTCGGCTCGCCAAGCGCCTGCAAGTGTTCAAGCTCAATACCTACGGCGCTTACTACAAGGTGTTGATGAAGGACAGTACGGAACTACAGGTGGCGGTCGACATGCTGACCACCAACGAAACCTACTTCTTTCGCGAGCCCAAGCATTTTGACTTCCTGCGCGACGTGGCGCTTCCCGAACTACGCGGCAGCGGGCCTTTGCGCGTATGGAGTGGCGCCTGCTCAAGCGGAGAAGAGCCCTATACCCTGGCGATGGTCCTGGCCGACAACCTCGCCGGCCGGCCCTGGGAGATTGTGGCCTCGGACATCAGCAGCCGCGTGTTGGACAAGGCCCGCGAAGGGCGTTACCCCCTGGAGGCTATACGCGGGATACCCGAAGCGCTGCTCAACAAATATTGCCTCAAGGGTGTCGGCGCCAACCACGGTTGCTTCATTGTCGACCCGGCGCTGGCGTCGCGGATCGATTTCCAGGCCATCAATTTGAATAATCCGCTGCCCAAACTGGGGATGTTTGACGTGATCTTCCTGCGCAACGTGATGATCTATTTTGACAGCGATACCAAAGTCCAAGTCGTCAAACGGCTGGTCAGCCACCTCAAGCCCGGCGGGTACTTTCTGGTGAGCCACTCGGAGAGCCTCAATGGCGTCACCGATGAGCTGCGGCTGGTCAAGCCTTCGATCTACCGGAGGCCACATGCCTGACGCCCGTGAGGTTTTCCTTAATCCCGGCGATTGGTTTTTCGGCGCAGGCGCGATTCGGTTACGTACTGTGTTGGGCTCGTGTGTGGCCCTGGTGTTCTGGCACCCGCGGCATTTGTTGGGCGGCATGTGTCACTACTTGCTGCCTCGGCGCGCAGCGGCGAATTCAGGTGTCCTGGATGGTCGCTACGGCGATGAGGCGCTCAAATTGTTGCTCGGTCGAATACACGCGAGCAACGCCAAGCCAGCCGAGTTCAGAATCAGCGTATTTGGCGGTGGCAACATGTTTCCAGGGCTTGTGCGTCCGGACAATCACTACGTCGGGCAACGTAATGTCGAGCAAGCCAGGCACCTGCTCGAGTTACATCAGTTGCACTGCCAAAACTTCCACGTGGAAGGCGTGGGTTATCGGACCGTGGTGTTCGATCTTGCCAATGGCGACATTGCGCTCAACTACCTGGCCCTGCCGCAACCCCCCAGCAGCCCTCATGGAGAGCGTGCGACATGAGCCTTATCAAAGTGTTGATCATTGATGATTCCGCCGTGGTACGTCAGGTGCTGACCGCGACCCTGGGACAAGACCCCGCGATTGAGGTGATCGGTGCGGCGGCGGACCCGGTGTTCGCCATGGACAAAATGAACAAGCAATGGCCGGATGTCATTGTGCTGGACGTCGAGATGCCACGGATGGATGGCATTACGTTCCTCAAGAAACTGATGGCTGAACACCCCACGCCGGTGGTCATCTGCTCCACGTTGACCGAGAAGGGCGCGGCCACCACCATGCAGGCACTGGCTGCCGGTGCGGTCAGTATCGTGACCAAACCACAACTGAATTTGCGCCAGTTTCTGACCGACAGTTCCGATGAGCTGGCCGGTGCCGTCAAGGCCGCCGCCCGGGCCAACATGAAGCGTATGGTGCCCTCCGGGGAGCGAGCCCCCGCCAAGCTGAATGCCGACGTCATACTGCCTGCGAGCACTCAGGCAATGGCGCGCACCACCGAAAACATCGTCGCCATCGGTACGTCCACGGGCGGGACTCAAGCCCTGGAGCTGGTGTTGACCGCGCTGCCCAGGGTGTGCCCAGGCATCGTGATTGTGCAGCACATGCCCGAACACTTCACTGCGGCGTTTGCCGAGCGCCTCAATCGGCTGTGCGAGATCGAGGTCAGAGAGGCCAAGCATGGCGACCGAGTCATTCCGGGGTGTGCCCTGATCGCGCCCGGTGGCCGGCACATGTTACTCAAGCGCAGTGGTGCCCAGTACCAGGTTGAAATTGTCGACGGCCCTCCCGTCAGCCGACATCGCCCTTCGGTGGATGTGCTGTTTCGTTCCGTTGCCCGCAGTGCCGGGGGCAACGCGTTGGGCATCATCATGACGGGCATGGGGGACGATGGCGCCCGTGGCCTGAAGGAGATGCACGACAACGGTGCCCACACCCTCGGCCAGGATGAAGAGTCGTGTGTGGTGTACGGCATGCCCAAGGAAGCCTTCAAGCTGGGGGCGGTGGAGCGTGAACTGCCCCTTGAGCATATTGCTGCGGCGATTCTGCAATCCATGCATCAGCGTCGTTGACTGTTCCGGCTGTAGGCCTGGCGCGCCAAATGAAGGCGAGGAGGTTCGCGGGGCGGCTGTAAAAGACGCTAAGCCACTGGGGATACACGTGTGCTCGCGTTATAAACGGGTTACATACAAGCCTGACATTGTTCCGTAGGATGCACGCGCCAGGACGGCGCTACATGGCCGATAGCCAGTCTCTCGGGCTCTTAGCGCGGTACGTGCCCAGGAGGGGCCTTTTTGGCCCTCCTGTGCGCGACCAAGCGTGCTTTGATTTATTCGACGGGACCTGCGTTTATATGTCGAAATTTGAAACTGGCGATTGTCCGGTGGCCTTCAGGCAATCGAAGAAAGTGATACTGGCGACAGTCGTTGGCAATGGCCTGGTGATCTACGACTTCACGGTATACAGCTTTTCTGCCGTGATCATCGGCAAGCTTTTTTTTCCATCGGACAGTTCCTTCGCCTCGTTGCTGATGGCGTTGCTGACGTTTGGCATCGGTTTCGCGATGCGCCCGCTGGGCGCAATCGTGATCGGCAACCTTGCAGACCGCAAAGGGCGAAAAGCCGGTTTGAATGTCACCAATTTATTGATGGCAGCCGGTACCGCCTTGATCGCTTTCATGCCGACTCATGCCTCTATCGGCGTCACCGCAACGGTGTTACTGGTCGTCTCGCGGTTGCTGCAGGGGTTCGCGACCGGGGGAGAGATCGGGGTGTCGTCGGTGGTGCTGATGGAGCTGGCGGCCCGCAATCAACGCTGCTATCTGGTCAGTTGGCGTTCTGCCAGCCAGGCTGCTGCGGTGTTGGTGGGGGCTGTCGTCGGTGCCGCAACGACCTCGTTGCTGACGCCCGAGCAGTTGCTGGCCTGGGGCTGGCGCATCCCTTTCGTGCTTGGGCTTTTGATTGCGCCGTTTGGGTGGTTCATTCGGCGCAATATGGTGGAGACAGCACGGCGCGGTATCCAGCTACCATCGCTGCGTGTCTTGCTGAAAAGCCACCGACCCCAGCTATTGCTGGGGATTTTGATGATGGCAACCCCCACCGCAAGCATCTACCTGATGGTGCTCTATATGCCGACCTATCTGGTCCGCACGTTAGGCATGTCGCCGAAGATGAGCTTGCTCTCGGCGTGCTTTTCCAGTGCGGTGCTGTTCATCGCCGCGCCATTGTTTGCCCGGCTCGCCGATCGGCTGCCGCGACGCAAACCCACCCAATACGTGACGATGATCGTCAGCATCCTGCTGGTTTATCCGGTGTTTCTCGCCTTGACCCATGGTGTTGGCGAGCTGGCTTCGTTGCTGATCATCGGCCTCTATTCGGCTATAGCGATGGGCAACAACGGTGTCGCCACCGTGATGATCATGGAGGCTTTTCCGGCGCATCATCGTGCCACCGGGATGTCGATGGTCTACAGTTTCGGCGTGACGATCTTTGGGGCGTTCTGTCCGTTTTTTGTGACGTGGTTGATCGGCGTTACCCAGAACCCAATGGCGCCTTCCTGGTATCTGCTGGGTGCGCTATTGGTCAGCCTGTTCGCATTAGTGAAGTTTCCAGCCCGCCCGCCGGCTCACTGATCAATCCAGCCGGCGACGTTACGGTTACCCGGCATCGCTTTGCCCATTCTCTGTGCCGCCATCAGGCGATGGTCCTGCGGCGCCAGGTCATAGCGGCGACGAAACGCGCGGGTAAACGCCGATGCGCTGTTAAACCCCAGGCTGTAGGCGATCTCGATCACCTGGCGGTCCGGATAGCGCACCAGTTCGTCTGCCGCTTCGCGCAGGCGGCAGTTGAGGATATAGCGGCCCAATCCACCCTCATGCTGGAACAGACGGTAGAGCGTGGCGCGAGGTAGCTGCATGGCCATCAGCACGTACTCTGGCGTCAACCAGGGTTGATACAGGTTGTTTTGCACATAACGCCTGGCTTTATCGAACATCGCGCTGCGCGCTGCCGCCCGCGCGTGCCCACCCAGCTTGGCCTGTTTCGAAAATGCCGCGAGCATGAGTTGAACGGCGGTATCGAATGTCGACGCGGCCTCGGCGCTGGTCATAGCGGGCAGTTTTCTTGAAAACGCCTCGACATGGTCGATCATCAACTGGGTCATAGGCGTCGTATTCTCGAAGACCCGCCCGTGGATCGACTCGGCATGCGGCAGCGCCGCGTCCACGACCGAGCGCGAGACAAAGAAGGTCAATACGCGGCAACGCCCCCGGTTCATTCTGATCGGCTGGTTCATGTCCATGGCAACGATGCTCGCGATGGCGGATGTGCCTTGTTCCTGTGGTCCGCCTCGAATGGACTCCATTGCGCCTTGGGTGAAGACCTGAAACACATAGTCCCGGACCTTGTCGGTCGAGATGCGTGCAATCGAACGGTCCAGCAACAAGGCGTCGCTCGAGCAGTCGGTAAAGACCCGATCACCCAATTTGTAGCGGTCAATGCTCGCGTTGAAGTGCGTGGTCGTTGCGTGGGAGGTAGGCAGCACGTCGATGACGTGCCCGACCCGATCACGCCAGGCCAGCAATTGGTTGGCAACCGGCTCGGCGCTGACCTCAAAGTGATCGTGGGCGTGCCTGGAGGCGAAGTGTTTAGGGGCGTATATGACTGAAGCTGATTTGTTCATGAACTCACTACAGCCCGGAAAGCCTAGGTTATCGACCCGTGAACAGGCGTTGGATCTACCCACTATATGTCCACGCTCCCTACCGGCAGCCCGTCAGGATGGAGGGTCGTTCTCCTTATAGCCGGTTTTTTCCTGAAAGTAATGACAATCCCTCTTTGTATCCAACTTGTTGCGTACTTTCAGGCGTCGGCAAGACCGGGGCAGGGCGCCTGAAAATAGTTGAAAAGTTGCAACGCAGGGTCAAGCCATCTGCAACGCGCTTGATAGATTGATACGAATTCGAATTTGACAGCGTTTATGTGCTTCGCACGCTGTGAAAGCGTGTGCTTGTTTCTCAAACAAAGTCCGGTCGGTATTGGCCTTGTTATTTTCGGCGCGATGATCTGAAAGGGCACTTTCAACCGGTGAGTACTTCAGGTGTTCACCCGATGGCCCCGACGTCTTGGCTGACACATGCTTGGCCGGCGGCTCAACGATGCGGCAGCCAGTTTTTACGCTGCAACGATGTATCAAACAACCTATTGAAGTAAGGAGTAACGGATGAGTTGCGCCGACTGGGAAGTAGGTTCGTTTGCGATCAATTTGACGCAGCCTGCTGGCGCCAACCCTCGGGAAGGCGCGGCTTTTTCGCTCGCGCAAATTGAAGTGGATAAATTGAACAATATCCACGCCGAGTCCGGAGTGGATTGGCAGAAAGTAGCCGATGCCTGTGTAAAAGTGCTTCGAGAAGAGGGCAAGGATTTTAATGCCGCGGTTTGGTTGTTATGTGCCTGGACCACCCTGCAAGGCGTTTCCGGCCTGGCGACCGGTGTGCATATATTGCGCGAAATGCTTGAGTTGTATTGGGAGACCCTGACCCCGCCGCCGGCTCGATTGCGTGCCCGGCGCAACCAGGCCGAGTGGATGCTCGAGTGGCTTGCAGTGAAGCTTGAAGGCAGCTTCGAAGCGGTGCCCGGAGAACAATTGGCGCAATTGCTCGAAGACTGGGACGCTATCGATAGCCAATGGCGGGATCGTGACACCGACGGCCCGAGCTTTTTTGCGTTGCGTCGTCGTCTATCGCAGTTGCCCGTGCAAGCGAGTGTCGAGCCGATACCCGTTGCGTCAGAGGCGGTTCTGCCGGCAGTCGATGCGCCTACGGCGATCCCGACGCCGGTTGCGCACGCCCCCTCGGCCCCTGTGCCGCCCCTGGTCCTCGCGCCGGTTCAGCCATTGGGCCGTCTGGAGAGCGATGAGGCCATCGAGAGCGCGGTCAATAGCGTATTTGCCTCGCTGGCGCCGCTGCTGGGGTTCTGTCTGGAGTCTCGAGCGACCTTGCCGTTGCTGTTTCGCCTCAATCGCCAATTGGCCTGGACGACCCTGGAGCAGGCACCTCCTGCGCAAGGCTACGCCACGCGCCTGCCGCCGCCTTCGGACGCGGAACTCGAAGGTTTCAGTCGCTTGCAAAGCGCTGGCGAGCCGCTGGACATCGTGCGCTTTTGCGAAGGTCGCTTGACGAGTTATCCCTTTTGGCTGGACCTCAATCGGGCCAGTCATGCCGCGCTCTTACGACTGGGTTCGGCGGCGATGGCCGGTGCCGCCAGCCTGGCCCTGGAAACCCGTCATTTTCTAGCGCGCTTGCCGTCGCTGGTCGAGCTGACATTCGCCGACGGCCAACCGTTCGCCGATGGCGCGACCCGCAGTTGGCTCGAAGGTTTGGCA